>NZ_SLXS01000014.1 GCF_004340785.1 Tumebacillus sp. BK434
TTTTTTAGCCATAAAAAATCCCCTCCAGTCAACAAGGATAAGTCCATCTTATCGATGTCCTTTTTCTCTTGTCTACCATGAGGGGATAATACCACCAAACCACGAAGTCTTTTCCCCTCCCCAAGCTTTTCCCTACATCACGTCATGCAAATGCCGCGCCACATGCACCCCGGCTGCCGAGGCCTGTGCCAGGCCGCGGGTGATGCCGGCGCCGTCGCCGACGGTGAACAGGCCGGATATCTCCGTCTCGAACTTGTCGGTCAGCCGCGGGCGCGAGGAGTAGAATTTCGCCTCGACGCCGTAGAACAGCGTGTGCTCCGAAGCGATGCCCGGCGTGACTTTGTCGAGCGCTTCCATCATCTCGATCAAGGATTTCATCGTGTTGTACGGCAGCACCAGCCCGAGATCGCCCGGCACCGCTTCTTTCAAGGTCGGTTCGAGGAAGCCTTCCTTGATCCGCTTTTCGGTCGAACGGCGCCCTTTCAGGATGTCGCCGTACTTCTGGATGATCACCGAGCCGTTCGACAGGTCGTTGGCGCGGCGCGAGATCTCTTTCGCATACTCGATCGGCTTGTCAAACGGATCGGTAAACGTGTGTGAGACGAGCAGGGCGAAGTTGGTGTTTTGGCTGCCCAGCTTCGGGTCTTTGTACGAGTGTCCGTTCGCCGTCATCACGCCGGAGTGGTTCTCGACCACGACGTGCCCCGAAGGGTTGGAGCAGAACGTGCGCACCGTCGTCCCGACGCTGGTGTTGAACACAAATTTCGCTTCATACAGATGCTCGTTGATCTCCGCCATGATCACGTCGGACGTCTCCACGCGCACGCCGATGTCGACTTGGTTGTTCGTCATCACAAGACCCTGGCGCTTCAAGATCTCGCCCAGCCACTGCGAACCGTCGCGCCCGGGGGCGATGATCACTTTTTTCGCCTGAATCTTTTCCCCCGTTTTCAGGACGACGCCCGTCGCTTGGAGCCCGTCGGCCGTCTTTTCCACGAGAATGTCTTCCACGAGCGTCTTAAACCGCGTCTCGATCCGCCCTTCCAGCGTGCGGTAGATGTTCGCGAGGATCTTCAAGTTCTCCTCGGTGCCCAGATGGCGCACCCGCGCTTTCAACAGCTTCAAGCCCGCAGCCGCTGCCTGCCGCTCGATCTTCGCCACGTCGCGCGTCGTCGGGTCGGTGATCTGCAGCGTCCCGCCGTGCGCGAGGTTGATCGCATCGGCGTATTCGATCAGCTGCAACACCTCCGACGGCGCCAGATAATCCTGCATCCAGCCGCCAAACTCGGTGGTCAGGTTAAACTTCCCGTCGCTGTATGCTCCCGCCCCGCCCCAGCCGGCGGTGATCGAGCAGGCGGGCAGGCAGCCGGCATATTCTTTCTTCTGGTGCGCCGGCGGGCACTTGGTCAGCTTTTCTTCTAAGATCGGACAGCTGCGCCGGAAAATATCATGACCTTTATCGATCAATAGCACCTTCTTGTTCGGATCGAGGTGCGTCAGTTCATACGCTGCAAAAATACCGCCAGGACCTGCTCCGACAATGACCACATCATACAACATTGTTCGGGTATCCCCTTTCTGCTTGTCAATTCGGAAAAATACAAAGGCTCCCGTGGAAACACCGGCCACGTCTGACTGTCCCTGCGCTTTTCCTTGCAAGGGACAGTCATCGTAGTCGGCTCTTCCCGGGAGCCGGTAGAAACGCTGAGCCATATCCTCAGCCTATACGAGCTGTTCAACAGCTCTTATCATACTCAAAAACACGAACAATCGTCAACACCTACTCACTTTTGTTCGTATTCATTGCGGAGCAGTCCATAGATCACCAGATCGCAGAATTCGCCTGACACGAACGCGCCGTGCCGCAGCACGCCTTCCTGTTGAAAGCCGATCTTCTCGAACAGACGGCGGCTGGCCGCGTTATGCGACTCGACCGTGCCCTGAAGGCGGTGCAGGCCCAGCTCCTGAAAGCCGTATTGGATCAGCTTGTGAAACGCTTCGGTCATGATGCCTTGCCCCCAGTACTCTTTGCGCAGCACCGCCACCATCTCCGCCTTGAACTCCTTTGGTTCCCAGCCATAATAGCCGCAGGTGCCGATCAGCCGGCCGCTCTCTTTCCACTCGATCCCAAGACGCAAGGTGGTCTTGTTCTGAAAGCTGTCATCGTACCGGATGATCGTCTGATAGACCTGCTCCAACCGCTCAAACGGGTCTGTGCCGTAGTGTTTCATCACCTCAAAATCGGACAGATACGCAAACAGATCTTCCGCATCTTCCTTGCGCACCTGCCGCAGCACCAGCCGCTCCGTTTCCAATCTCGGGAATCCTGCTTCCATGACGCCTCACTCTCCCTTTTCAGCTTGCCATTATCAGCAGTATAAGTGGGGAAAGTACCGTTTGCCAATCTGTATGAAATGGTCTATACTTTTTCCAATTCCACCTCATGAAACGGGGGCCTAATCTTATGGCAATACGCACTGGTCTGTTTCAGTAGAAACAGGAGAATCGTATACCCAATTCATTCTGCTGTTTCTACTCTCGTCGTGAACTGCCAATAAACGAGAAGAAACAGGAGGTACTTCCCTATGACACAGGAACAAACGATGGTGCCGTTCATGCACCCGCACCAGATCAATTTCATCCGCCACCAGCTGTTGCAGCTGATCGGCGCCTTCTATTTTGCAGGCGATTACCGCGTGCTGGCTGCGTCCCGCGAGAACGTGGAAGACACCGTGCTTTCGCTCTTTCCCGGCGCGACACCGGCTCAGCGTGCCCTGCTGCAAGATGCCAAGAACGTCCGTGACCGCGATGAGCTGAAAGCGTACATGAGCCGTCTGGAGCCGTACATCATCCCGTTCCCGGAGATTACAGCTGCGGAGATCCGCAAGCTGTTCCCGAAGGTGAAGAAGCTCGTGCTGCCCGATCTGGAGAACCTCGACCGCACCAAGCTGACCTACCTCGGCTGGCGCGACATCGCGACCAACAGCCTGTATCTGGTCTCCCGCAACGGTGACAAGTGGGCCGGCACGGAGTTCAAATTTGTCGCGGCTCAGAAGAACCGCACGATGATCTGCTCGTGGTGCCATTCGGTCGGCAAAGGCGATGACGTGGCATTGGTCACGTCGCGGGTGAAAACGAAGATCGTGGACGGGTACAAAACGCAAGGCAATCATCTGTGCCTGGACAGTGCCGCATGCAATGCACGCATCACCTCGACAACGGAGATGGAAGCGCTTTTGGCTTCCTTTCGATAAGTGAAACATGAGTGAATAAGAATAGCGGAGCCGCTCTGGGAGCAGCTCCGTTTTTTCATGTGTTACGACCCGCGCGGTTTCGCCCGGTTGGTCGGGACGGCGCTGTACGCGTCGTCCGGCCAGTGGTGTTTGGGATAGCGGCCTTTGAGGTCTTTTTTCACCTCGAAGTAGGTGTTTTGCCAAAAGCTCGCCAAGTCGCGCGTCACCTGCACCGGGCGGTGCGCCGGAGACAGCAGATGCAAAGTCAGCGGCACCCGCCCTCCCGCGATGCGCGGCGTTGCCTGCAAGCCAAACATCTCCTGCAGGCGCACGGCCAGCACCGGCGCGTCCGGGTCGCTGTAGTCGATCGGGATGCGCGAGCCGCTCGGCACGGTCAGGTGCGTCGGCGCCTGCTCGTCCAGTTCGCGGCGCTGCTCCCACGAGAGCATCGTCTCCAAGATGCTGATCAACTGCAGCCGCTGCAGGTCGTCCCGGTTTTTCAGCCCGTAGAGGTGCGGGGCGAGCCAGTCGGTAAGCGTGTCGATCAGTCCGGCGCGCGACACATCCGGCCAGGACGGATCATGGCGGTGCAGGAAGCTGAGGCGCTCCCGAAACTGTTTCGCCGCTTTCGTCCACGGCAGGATGTCCAACCCTTCCTGCCGGATGCCGCTCAAAAGCGCGACCAGCACCCGTTCCGCGTCGGGGTTCGGCAGCGGGGCTTCTTTCAGCAGCAGCGCGCCGAGCCTCTCCCGTTTGCGCGCCCGCACCCTGTGCGCGGAGGCGTCCCATTCGATGAGCTGCTCGGTGACGATCTGCTCCTGACAATGCTCGCGAAGCTCCGCCTCCTCCACTTCGGCGGCGAGAAAAATCCGGCTCTCTGCCCCTTGGTCGTCCAGTTCGGCCGCGACCAGATACGGGACGAACGACAGGGGCTGTTCCTCCGCCAAAGCAGCCCCTCGCCCGTTGCGCAGCAAAAAGCGCCCGTTCCCGCGCCGCTGCGCGATCCGGTCCGGGTAGGCAAAGGCGAGCAAGAGTCCGCACGACGCCAGATTCCCTTTTTCCCCGGCGGGGAGGTTCAAAGCCCGCTTCCACTGGTTCGCTTCGGCGGTCATCCGGCGGTCGGCCTGCCCGCGCTGCAGCGCTTCGATGCGCAGGCGCAGGTCGGCGTTCCGCTCCTTGAGAAAGTCCCGCTCGTTCAGCACCGCCGCCAGCTCGCAGGCCAGACCGCCGAGCTGAAGCGGCACCGCGCGCAGCACCATATGGGCGAGGCGCGGGTGCAGCCCGAACTCCGCCATTCGCTTCCCGTGCTCCGTCAGCGTCCCCGCATCGCGCAGTGCGCCCAACTGGGCGAGCAGTTCGCGCGCCTGGGCAAACGCAGGTGCGGGCGGCGCATCCATCCACGCCAGTTCCGCCGGGTCGGTCACGCCCCAGACGGCCAGTTCCAGCGCGAGCGGAGCCAAGTCGGCCTCCAAGATCTCCGGCGTGCTGCGCGCGGGCAGCCCTTTGTCCTCGTGCTCCGTCCACAGGCGGTAGCACACGCCCGGCGCCACCCGGCCAGCCCGGCCGCGCCGCTGTTCCGCCGACGCGCGGGACACGGTGACCGTCTCCAGCCGCGTCATGCCGGTGCGCGGCGAAAAGCGCGGCACGCGCATCAGCCCGCTGTCGATGACGACGCGCACGCCTTCCACCGTCAAGCTCGTCTCGGCGATCGAAGTGGCCAGCACGATTTTGCGCTCACCGGGGCGGCTCGGCGCGATCGCCGCGTCCTGCGCTTCCCGGGCCAACGTGCCGTGCAGCGGCATGATCTTCGCCTCGCGCCGCAGCCCCTGCTCGTGCAGCAGCGACTCGACGCGCCGAATCTCGCCCGCTCCCGGCAGGAAGACGAGCAGGTCGCCCGCTTCCTGTGCCAGAGCCGTCTGGATCGTCCGCACGACAAGCGGCTCGATGCGGCCTTCCGCGCGGCGCTCCAAGAAGCGCGTCTCCACCGGGTAGGCGCGGCCAACGCTTTGCAGCACCGGCGCACCGCCGAGCAGCGCGGCGACCGGTTCTGCCTCCAGCGTCGCCGACATCACCAGCACGCGCAGGTCTTCGCGCAAGAGCTGCTGTGACTGCAGGCACAAAGCCAGCCCGAGGTCGCCATGCAAGTTACGCTCGTGAAACTCGTCAAAGATCACGATCCCCGCCTCTTCCAGCGCCGGATCGCTCTGCAGCATCCGTGTCAGCACGCCTTCGGTGATCACTTCGATCCGCGTCTTCGGCCCGACTTTCGTATCCATCCGCACCCGGTAGCCCACCGTCTCCCCGGTCTGCTCGCCGAGCTGGCGGGCCATATACGCCGCCGCCGCACGTGCGGCCAGACGGCGCGGTTCGAGCATGATGATCTTCTTCCCTTGCAGCCACGGCTCGTCTAACAGAGCCAGTGGAACCCGCGTCGTCTTCCCCGCCCCCGGAGCGGCGACGAGGACGGCATTTTCCCGCGTGCGGAGGGTCTCTGTTAGTGCGGGCAGTACTGCATCGATCGGTAAGACAGGCAATCTGCGTCCCTCCATTCTTCCGTTGACAAAACTTCCCCAATCCCTCTATCATGATGTTGTAAGAACATTCTAACGAACCAGGAGGTGAGGTCAAATGAAAACGACAATCGTATGTTCTTCATTTGTTGCCCCCTCGACAACGGTCTGTCCATTCCGCCGCGGGTAACGTCCCGCGGCTTTTTCATTTCTTCGGGGGAATCAACCATAAAGGGGTATGATTCATGACCAAGTGGAACATTGATGCGCTGACCCGCTGCACGGCCGAACAAACGGCCGCAGTGGCAGCGCTGGAAGAGCTCTGCGGCGTTCGCGTCGGCGTGGAGTATCTGGCAGCACGCAAAGGGGATCTGCCGCAGGATTTCCTCTGTTTTCAGGACGAGCAACTGATCGGGTATCTCAGCTGGTCTTCCAATGACGGCATCGTCGCCGTGATCAACGGCATGGTGCACCCGGATCACCGCCGCCAAGGGGTGTTTTCCCAGCTGTTGCAAGCCGCGGAAAACGTGTTCGCGGCGCAAGGCATCCATAGCCTGCTCTTCATCGTCCCGGCCGACTCCCGCTCCGGGCGCAGCTTCGCCGAGCGTCAAGGAGCGGTGTATCGCAACGCGGAGTATGCGATGCAATATGCGGCTTCCTCTGCGCCCGAACTGAACTCCACCGTCGCATTGCGTCCGGCGACCGAGGCTGATGTTGACTTCATGGTTACCTGCATCATGCAGGCTTTTGGCGATACGGAGGAGTGGACGCGCGCTTATCTCACCAGCACCGACCGCCCGAACCGCACCAACCTGATCGTCCTGCAGGACGGGGAGCCATGCGGACTGGTCCGCATCACCTACGGCACGGGCGGGCAGGCGCTGCTCCACGATCTTGCCGTCCTGCCCGACCGGCAAGGCCGGGGGATCGGGCGGCACATGCTCGCACAGGCGATCGAACGGCTGCTGGCCGAAGGTATGCGCCAGATTCAGCTCAGTGTCGTCACCGACAATGAACACGCCTTGGGCCTGTACAAACGCGCCGGTTTCGCGATCACGTCTTGCGAACAGTTTTACGGCCGGGACTCCCGCCTCGCAGCGATCACCGCTTTTTCCCCGGAAGAGGCAGCGGCCGTTGCCGCCTTGGAAGAGCTGTGCAACACAGCGGAGGGGATGAACCTGCGCATCGGCACCGAATACTTGCTGAGCCGATCGGGAGACCAGCCGTACGATTTCCTCTATTACGAAAACGGGCAGCTGCTCGGCTTCCTCTGCTGGTTCACGATGGACGGCAAGGAGGCGGAGATCAATGGCATGGTGCATCCCGACCACCGCAGGCGGGGCATTTTCAAAAAGCTCCTTGCTGCCGCCGACGCGGAAATGCGTAAGCACGGCATCGAGTCCCGGCTCTATCTGGTCAACCCGCAGTCCCGCTCGGGGCTTGCCTTCCTCGAACATCTCGGCGGTGCGTTCCGCCATGCCGAATACACGATGCAGCTCCAGGAATTCCTGCCGCCGTCCACACGCGACGAGGCGCTATGCCTGCGTCCGGCTGCCGAAGCGGATCTTGAATTCATGGTCACCTGCGCAGCGCAAGCGTTCGGCGATCCCGAGGACTGGATGCGCGACCTGCTGCTCAGCACGTCCGGCCCGGAGCGCACCACCTACATCGCCGAGCTCGAAGGGACGCCGGTCGCGATGATCCGCGTCCTCCGCTCCACTGAGGGGATCGCCGACATCCATGGCTTTTCCGTCCTGCCCGCACTGCGCGGGCGCGGTTACGGCCGCCAGATCCTCGCCGACACCGTCGAGCTGCTGCTGCAAGAGCAGCGCACCCGGATCTGCCTCGACGTGCTCACCGACAACGAGCGCGCCTTGCAGCTCTACGAAAGCCTCGGCTTTTCTGTCATCTCCGCCTGCCGCTATTACGCAGGCTAACCGCAACCCCTTTTGCCAGTTGGCAGAAGGGGTTCTTGCGTTTGATACCAAAAAGTGTATCGATTCTCAACTAAATTCTCAACAAAAATGCTGAAGAGATGGTATGATGTTGAACTAGATGTATTCTTTTATGATGATCCCGGAGGAGAAAACCTACAATGAGTATCCTAAACGTTGAAAATATCGGTCACGGCTTTGGTGCCCGCCATCTGTTTTCCGGCGTGACCTTCCGTTTGCTGAATGGCGAGCACGTCGGTCTGGTCGGCGCGAACGGCACCGGCAAGACGACCCTGATGAGCATTTTGACCGGCAAATTGCAAGCAGACCAAGGCAAGCTGGAATGGTCGAACCGCGCCACGATCGGCTACCTCGACCAGCACGCCGCCTTAACACCGGGCAAGACGATCCGCGAGATCCTGAGCGACGCGTTCAAGCCGCTGTTCGACATGGAAGCGGAGATCGGCGTCATCGCGGAGCAGATGGCCGACCCGGAAGCCGATCTGGAAAAACTGCTCGAAGACATGGGCGAGATCCAAGACCGCCTGGAAAACAGCGGCTTCTACATGATCGACGCGAAAGTCGAAGAGATCGCCAAAGGCCTCGGCCTGACCGCCATCGGTCTGGAGCGCGAAGTGCAGGACCTCTCCGGCGGCCAGCGCACGAAAGTATTGCTGGCGAAGCTGTTGCTGGAAAAACCAAACGTGCTGCTGCTCGACGAGCCGACCAACTATCTGGACGTGGAGCACATCGAATGGCTGACGCAGTACCTGCAGGACTACCCGTATGCGTTCATGCTGATCTCCCACGACGTGGAGTTCATGAATGCGGTCGTCAACATCATCTACCACCTCGAAGGCGGCAAGTTGACCCGCTACACGGGCGACTATGAGAAGTTCGTCGAAGTCTACCTCGCCAAGCGCTCGCAGCAGGAAGATGCGTTCGAGCGGCAGCAAGAAGAGATCAAGCGCATGGAGATGTTTATCGCGAAAAACAAAGCCCGCGCCTCGACCTCGACCCGCGCCAAGTCGCGCCAAAAGCAGCTCGACAAGATGGAGCGTCTGGAGAAGCCGGTCACCTATCCCCGTCCGAGCTTCCGTTTTCAGGAGACGCGCCTGTCGTCGAAGCTGGTCTTTGAAGCGACCGACCTGCAGATCGGCTACAACCATCCGCTGCTCCCGCCGCTGAACTTCAAGCTGGAGCGCGGCGAAAAAGTGGCGATCACCGGCATGAACGGGATGGGCAAATCGACCCTGATGAAAACGATCCTCGGCCTGATCAAGCCGCTCGGCGGCAAGATCGAGCGCGGCGACTACCTGGAGCCGGTCTATTTCGAGCAGGAAGTGTCCGATCGCCCGAACGTCACGGCGCTGGACGATGTCTGGAACTCCTTCCCGCACATGCAGAATCAGGATGTGCGCGCCAACTTGGCCCGCTGCGGCCTCGGCAACGAGCATATCACCTCGAAACTCTCCGCCCTCTCCGGCGGCGAGCACGCCAAAGTGCGCCTGTGCAAACTGATGCTCACCGCCTCCAACTGGATCCTCTTCGACGAGCCGACCAACCACTTGGACGTCGCGGCGAAAGAAGAGCTCGCCCTGACCTTGAAAAACTACAAAGGCACCGTGTTGCTGGTCTGCCACGAACCGGAATTCTACAAAGACTGGGTCACCAGCGTCTGGAACGTGGAAGACTGGGCGAAGCAATTGCAGAAATAGCGAGGAAAAACGAAAGGGAAGCCCTGAGGGCTTCCCTTTTTATGATCCGAGGATCGTTTTCACGCGGCCGACTTGGCCGTCTTGAAGACGGACTTTGATGCCGCGGGTGTGGGTGGGGGCGCTGGTGAGGATGTCTTTGACGATCCCGCGCGTGGTTTTGCCGGTGCGTTGGTCTTGTTTCAAGATGATGTCCACCTCGAGGCCGGGGTGGATGTCTTTGCGATTTTGTCCACTCTTCATAACCTAAGCTCCCATCTCTTCCATACTACCGCCCGCGCCGGCCTTTTCCGCCGCCGCCGCGATTGTCAGACCGTCCGCCGCCACTGCGGTTGCCGCCACCGCCACGGGTGTCCGGTCTTCCCCCGCCGCGCGATTCAGGTCTGCCGCCGGAACGGCTTTCGAAACGGTCGCCGCCTCGGTTCCCTGCTCCGCCACGCGTGTCGGGTCTGCCACCAGAGCGGTTGTCAAAGCGGTTTCCACCTTGATTCCCTGCTCCTCCGCGCGTGTCGGGTCTGCCACCAGAGCGGTTGTCAAAGCGGTTTCCACCTTGATTCCCTGCTCCTCCACGCGTGTCAGGTCTGCCACCAGAGCGGTTGTCAAAGCGGTTTCCACCTTGATTCCCTGCTCCTCCACGCGTGTCGGGTCTGCCACCAGAGCGGTTGTCAAAACGGTCTCCGCCTCGACTCTCTACTCCACCGCGCGTGTCAGATCTTCCGCCAGAGCGGTTGTCAAAGCGCTCTCCGCCTCGATTCCCAGCTCCGCCGCGCGTGTCGGGTCTGCCTCCTCCGCGGTTGTCCGGTCGACCACCGCCCCGGTTGCCGCCGCCGTCACGCCCGCCTTGACGCTTCTCACGGGGGACAAAATCATCGCCGCCTTTGCCTGGCCAGGCCTCGCCGTGCGGGCGGCGGATGCCTTCGCCCATCTGGCGCTCCATCTTCATGCCGATGCCGCGCTCGATCATCGTCAGCTCCTGACGGTCGTTCGGCGCCACGATGGTGAAGGCCACGCCTTTCTCCCCGGCGCGGCCCGTGCGGCCGATGCGGTGGATGTAGCTCTCGACATCCTGCGGGATGTCGTAGTTGAACACATGCGTGACCCCTTCCACATCCAATCCTCTCGCCGCCACATCGGTCGCCACCAGCAGTTGCAGCTTCGCGTCGCGGAACGCTTTCATCACCCGCTCCCGCTTCGCTTGCGACAGGTCGCCGTGCAGCTCGTCTGACGCATATCCAGCCGCCTGCAGCGCCTCGTTCAGCGAGCTCGCCCGGCGTTTCGTCCGGCAGAACAGGATCGCCAGATACGGCTGATGCTTCTCGATCAGCTTCATCACCGTGTCCTTCTTGCCGCGATCGGTCGTTTCGATCACGATCTGCTGAATCTCGTCGAGCGTAACCCGCTTGCTCTCCACTTGAATGTCTTCCGGCACCCGCAGATAGCGGTCGGCCAGCTTGCGCACATTTTCCGGCATCGTCGCCGAAAAGAGCAGCGTCTGCCGATCCAAAGGCAGCTCGTCCATGATCATGTTCACTTCCGGCAAAAAGCCCATATGCAGCATCTGATCCGCTTCATCGAGCACCAACGTCTGCACGCCGCCGAGGTCGATCGACCCGCGCGACACATGATCGAGCAGCCGCCCCGGCGTCGCCACGACCACATGCATCGCCCGCTTCAGCCGCTTCAGTTGCGCCTCGACATCCTGCCCGCCATAGACGGCCAATACGTTGACGCCTTCCAAAAACAAGATCATCTTCTTCACTTCTGCCGTGATCTGCAGCGCCAACTCCCGCGTCGGCGTCACGATCAGCGCCTGCACTTCATTGCGCGACGGGTCGATCTTCTCCAAGATCGGCAAAACAAACGAAAGCGTCTTCCCCGTGCCTGTCTGCGCCTGTGCCACCACGTCGCTGCCGGTCAGGACGACCGGGATCGCCCGCTCCTGCACCGGCGTCGCTTCAAAGATCGCGTGCGCCGTCAGCGCCCGCACCAATTCCGGCCTGATTCCCAACGATTCAAAATCCGCCATAACACCACTCCTTTTTCTACACTCTTTCCCTGCTGCTTACTCCTGATATCGCTTCTTCAACTGCGCATCCAGCACAAACGTCCCCAACGGGATCGAAGATGCGATCAACGCCCACAAGCTAAACTGCCACGACCACTTCTTCACGTACGCCGCCTGCAGCACCGCCAAAATGAACAGCACGAACAGCACCCCGTGAATCGCCCCGACCACCGCGACCGGCTCCGGATTGTCCATCCAATACTTCATCGGCATCGCGATCAAGAGCAGCACCAAAAATGAAGTCCCTTCCACCAAGCCGACCAACCGCAACCGCCCGATTGCTGTCTTTACATTCATTCGTCTCCACTCCCCGGTACATGATCAAGCCAAACAAGGGAAGCCGTCCGACTCCCCTTCTTATTCCTCTTCCAGCAGTTCCATCAGGCCGGCCAGTTCCTTGTGCGTCAGATTGCGCCAGTGTCCCAGCTTCAGCCCTTCGAGGCGAATGTTCATGACCCGAATCCGCTTCAGCGTCCGCACCCGGTAGCCCAAAGCTTCGCACATCCGGCGAATCTGGCGGTTCAACCCTTGCGTCAAAATGATGCGGAACGTGTTTTCGCTGACCGGATAGACTTTGGCCGGCTTGGTCACCGTGTCCAAAATCTCCACGCCGCTCGCCATCTTTTTCAAAAAGTCTTTCGTCCACGGCTTGTTCACCGTCACCACGTACTCTTTCTCATGGTTGTTTTCCGCGCGCAGGATCTTGTTGACGATATCCCCGTCATTGGTGAGCAGAATCAGCCCTTCCGAATCCTTGTCCAAACGCCCAATCGGAAAAATCCGGTCGTGGTGGTTGACGAAATCGATGATGTTGTCTTTCACTTTCATCTCGGTCGTCGACGTGACGCCGACCGGTTTGTTCAGCATGATGTAGACCGGCTTGCGGCGCTTCCGCCGCTCTCCGCCGCCGCTGCCAACCTGCTCACCGTCGACGCGGACGACATCGCCGTCCTCCACCGTCATGCCCGTCTCGGCCACACGGCCGTTGATCGTGACGCGGCGCTCTTCGATCAATTTATCCGCTTCCCGCCGGGAACAAAGCCCGGTGCCGCTTATGTATTTATTCAGCCTCATCTTGATCCCTCTCTGCCCATTTTCCAAGTAGTGTTTTCAAAAGCGCAGACCCATTATACCATTTCATCGAGAAAAGCTCTCACTTCTCTCTGTCCCCGTGCAAAATCATTGGCCCACTATTAGAAAAACCTGCCCCGGTCAGCCGGGAGCAGGTTCACGTCTGTCTTGCCTTATGCTTGCGGTTCGCTTGGCGGCGGCGGGTTGCGCTCGTCGTCCTCTTGATTGTCGCGAATCGTCTTTTGCAGAACGAACGAAGACATCACCAGAAACAGCGCCGTCACAGCATAATAGCCTTTCACCGGCAGTGTAGCATCTAACGTATAAATTCCGATAAACATCGCCAAGAAAGCCAAGACAAAAGAGGCCCATGCTAAAAAAGTAAAAGCAGATGTATTCCGTCTTTTCGTTCTCACTGGCAAACGCCTCCTTCCGAACTACCTTGATTTTACAATTTTCCGTTATCTTTGCGCAACTAAAAAGCAGGAAAAACTAAAGCACAACCCGAACACTGTATGGACAGAAACGGAGGTACGGATAGCAGATGAGTGACCAATTGCAAAAGATGCGCGAACTTGTGAACAAGAAAAAAGCGGCGAACAGCAACCAAAAAGGCAAACTGCGCCCGGAAAAGAACCTGGTCGAAGGCAACTTTAAAGTGACCAAACAGCACAAAAAAGGCGGCCTGTTCGACGGCAAATAAAAAAGCAAAACCACCTGATCATACAGGTGGTTTTGTTTTGCGCAGATATTCATGCGAGCAGATCAAACCGACCAGATACAAGGCCAGCGCGATGTAAGCGGGCAGCAGGTGCCAGAAGTCGGTGTAGAGGATCTTCACATGCACGCCGATCCCCGCCGCCAGCCCGAAGAACCCGCCGATCAGGTAGCTCCACCAGAGCCAGCTCTCCCCTTGCCGATAGCCCCAGAGCGAAATCAGGAGCAGCAGGAGCCCTTCGGTGATCAAGGAGCCGCCAAAACCGGCCCGGTCGTGGGCGATCAGCGGGATCAGCCGGTGGTTGTACTCGTGGATCTGCTCCGGGGTCAGACCCATGTAGGCGAGGTCTTCCGGCACGAACACGCCGGTCATGCCGATCGCCGAGATCACAACGCCTGCCGTCAACAGCGCAGCGCCGAGAACGACGAACATCAGCTGTCCGACGAGTCCTTTTTTCCACGCCTTCGTGTTGCGGCGGTTGAGCGACCCGTGCGGCGTGGACAGCTCCCGCGTCCGCACCAGCCCCCAAAGGAAAAAAGGCAGGATCAGCAGGTTGTAGATCACGTGCAGCGAGTCAATGTAGCCGACGACATAGGAGTACAAAAAATTCAGGAAACCGTACCCGGCCGCCGCCGCGAACAGCACGACCGCCCAGCGTTCCCCGCGCCTGATCTTGTGCCACGCGAGCTGCGCGAACAGAAACCCGGCCGACAGCATGATCCCGGCCAGCGTGATCCGGTCGTGCGACATGAAATGAAACAGCTCCTCGCTCCACCCCGCGATCTCCTCCCGCGTCAGCCCCAGGAACTGCTCATCATGCGCCAAAATCACATCGGTCAGCCCGACCAGCATCGCGATCATCCCGGCAAAAAACACCCCGCAGCCCATCAAAAACCAGCTCAGCCACCCTGTGCCGCCTTTCGTGACTACAGAAACGTCACCTTCAGCACCTTCAGCACCTTCAGCACTTTCGACCCTCGCACCCGTACGCGCTGCTTGCAGGCGCTCATCCAGCACCGCCTCGTTGATCCGCTTCGGCAGCCCTGGTCCGCTGAACACAAATCCGCTGTCCAGCATGACCAGATCGGCCCCTGCCGCATACAGATCGAGCGCATCCTGCGGCTCATACACGCCCCCGCCCGCGAGCACCGGCACGTCTGGCCTGGCCGCTTTCCACGCTCGGAGCAGTTCCAGCGCCCGCGTCGTCCCTTCGCGCCCGACGCGCCCGCAAGGCTCTTCCAGATACACCCCGTCCAGCTCCGGCCACGCAGGCAGGTCTCCCTGCACGACCACTACGACCGGCACGCGCACCGACGCTTTTGCTGCGCGATACTCCTCTTCCGTGCCTTCGAACAGAAACAGAGCGGCATACTTCTCCATCCGCTGCATCCACGCGGCATCTTGCCCGCGCCCTGCCCGCACCGCCAGCGGAACGCCGACGCTCCGGTGCCGCTCCAGCCGCTGCACAAAATCCGCCTCGTCGAGCTCCGGCAACGGCGCCCCATAGACCACCGCTTCCCCCGCCGTGTCGAGCGACACCTCGCTGCGAAAGCCCGGCCCCACTTCCAAGAAGCCGAACCCAAACTTCCCCAGCGCTCCCGTCGCCGCGAGCTCCGGATCGATCCGCCCGGACAGCCCGACCGGAGCGCTGAACTCCCGCCCCCAGACCGTCCGCCGCAGCTCCGGCTCCGGCTTCATATGACCCATCAGCTCGATCAGCAAATACCCGCCCGGCAAGCTGTTCAGCGTCCCGATCGCCCGCAACGTCAGCGAGCGCGCTTTGGCTGCAGGCATCCGAAACAGCAGCGGCTTAAACAGCGGGTGGTATGACCAGTCCGGCATCTTCGTTCCTCCTCATCAGGTTCTCATTACCCCCATTATCGCCCCTTCCGCCAAATCCAGCAATTGCCTGCCCTGCCGCTTTGCAAAAAGGGTGCAAAAAATGGATTGACAAACAAAATCCCCCCATAGTAACATAACCCCATCACAATACACCCACATTCCGATGTGTTAATTCGGAATTATTCCCTCGTCTCGGCGAGGGCCTTTTTCAAACACAAGCATAACGATCTCTTATGCTATCAATTAGATTCTGTTATTCAAAGGAGGTGTGCCTGCCGATGGTACAACGTTTGCTGCGACAAGGGCTGTTCGCAACCGTCTTGCTCTATTTCTTCCTGCTCGTCGTGCTGCCGATCGTCAGCGTGTATCAAAAAGGGCTGTCCAACGGCATCGCCGCTTTTTGGAGCAGCATCGCCAACCCGATGGCGTGGGAAGCGGTGCTGCTGACGCTGAAACTGGCGCTGCTGGCGACGCTGTTCAACGCCGTGCTCGGCACCGTCATCGCCTGGGTGCTGGTGCGCTATCGCTTTCCGGGGCGGCGTCTGCTCAACTCGCTGGTCGACCTGCCCTTCGCCTTGCCGACCGCCGTCGGCGGGCTGATCATCCTGCTCCTGCTCGGTCCGCAGAGCTTCGCCGGACAGCTGGCCGCCCGCTTCGGGCTGGAGATCGTCTTTCAAGCCCCGGCGATCGTGATCGCGATGATCTTCGTCACCTTCCCGTTTGTGATCCGCACCTTGCAGCCGTTGCTGGAAGAGCTCGATCCGGCGGAGGAAGAAGCAGCCCACACCTTGGGCGCGGGGCGGGCGCGGACTTTTTTCGGGATCGTCTTCCCGGCGATCCGCCCCGGTCTGCTCGCCGGCGCGATGCTCGCTTTTTCCCGCGCGCTGGCTGAATTCGGCGCGGTCGTGCTGGTCGCCGGCAACATCCCCGGCAAAACGCTGCTCGCTTCTGTCTACGTGTTCGGACAGATCGAAAGCGGCAACCCGGAGGCGGCGGCCGCCGTGTCGGTGCTGCTGCTCACCTTGTCCTTGGTAATCCTGTGGAGCATCGCGCTCACCCAGAAGCGGAGGGATGCCGTATGAAAAAAAGCTTGATCGCGCTGACCTATGCGGTCTTCCTGCTCGTGCTGATCCTGCCGCTCGTGCAGATTTTTACGGAGGCGGGCGCAGGCGGTCTGGACGGCTTCTGGCAGACGCTGCAGCGGCCGGACGCGCAGCACGCCTTGTTCGTCTCTGGGCTGATCGTCGTCATCGTCACCGCGCTGAACACGCTGTTCGGCGTGCTGCTCGCCTTGTATCTAGTGCGGGACGGACGCTTGCCGCACCGGGTGAAGCAGTTCCTGAACGCGCTGGTCGACCTGCCTTTTGCCGTGTCGCCTGTCATCGGCGGCCTGATGATCCTGCTCCTGTTCGGGCCGAACACCATCCTCGGCACGTTTTTTGACGGCATCGGCGTCAAGCTGGTCTTCGCCTTGCCGGGCATGGTGATCGCCACCCTGTTTGTCACCTTCCCCCTGATGGTGCGGGAAGTGATGCCGGTGCTGCAGGAGATCGGGACACAGCAGGAAGAGGCGGCGTTCACGCTCGGCGCCACCCCGTGGCAGACCTTTTGGCGGGTGACATGGCCGTCGATCCGCTATGGCGTCCTGTACGGCGTGGTGCTGACCGTCGCCCGCTCGCTCGGCGAGTTTGGCGCGGTGCTGGTCGTCTCCGGCAACATCGTCGGCAAAACGCAGACGGCGACGACGTTCGTCTATCAGGAGGTCGAGAACTTCGATTTTCTCGCCGCCAACTCGGTGGCGCTGGTGCTGGCGCTCGTCTCGATCCTCACCCTGCTCACCCTCGAATGGACCAAATCGCGAAAGGAAGTGATCTGACGTGCAGATCGACGTGCAGCAACTCAGCAAGTCTTGGGGCCCGGTCAGCGCCGTCTCTGACCTCAACTTCAGCATCACCGAAGGGCAGCTGGTCGGACTGCTCGGCCCGAGCGGCGGCGGCAAGACCACCCTGCTGCGCATGCTGGCCGGGCTGGAGTCGCCCGACTGCGGCGAGATCCGCTTCGACGGGCGGCTCGTGAACGGACTTCCGCCCCAAGAGCGGGGCATCGGGTTCGTGTTTCAAAACTACGCCCTGTTCAAACACATGACCGTCGCGGAGAACATCGCGTTCGGCCTGCGCGTGCAAAAGCGCAGCAAGGCGGAGATCAGCGCCCGCACCGCCGAACTGATCGAGCTGATCGGCCTGGCCGGGCTGGAGCAGCGCTATCCGCATCAGCTCTCCGGCGGGCAGCGCCAGCGCGTCGCTTTTGCCCGCGCCCTCGCGCCGTCTCCGCGCCTGCTGCTGCTCGACGAGCCGTTTGCGGCGATCGACGCCCAAGTGCGCAAAGAGCTGCGCAACTGGCTGCGCGCGATGATCACCCGCGTCGGCGTGACGTCGATCTTCGTCACGCACGATCAGGAAGAAGCTGTCGCCGTCGCCGATGAGATCCTCGTCATGAACCACGGCCAGCTGGAACAAAAAGGCACCCCGTGGGAGATCTTCAAAGCGCCGCGCACCCCGTTTGTCGCCGGGTTTATCGGCGAGACGCACCGCATCCACGACCTCGGCGTGCTGCTCGGCTTCGGCGCGCTGCCCCCATGGGCACCGAAAGCGGAGATCCTCGTCCGCCCCGAATCGGTCGAAGCGGACCGCCAAGGCCAGTTGCAGGCGACCGACGCTTTGACCGGCACCGTACAGGCGGTGCACTTTCGCGGCAACGCCTGGCAGGTCGAGATCCTCGTCGGCACGCAGCGGTTGACCGCCATCCGCGCGCTGGAAAAAGCGGCGCTGCGCCCCGGCGACGACGTAGAAGTCCTGATTCACCGCGCCCATCTGTTCCACCCCGACACAAAGGAGGCCTTCATCTATGAAAAAAGCGCTGCAGCGCACACTCACCCTGTCCGCACTTTCGCTTAGCCTGCTCGCCGTGACCGCATGCGGCTCAACGGAGTCCGGCACCCCAGCCGCCGACAGCAAAAATGTCACCTTGATCCTCGGCGCCTACTCCGTGCCGAAAGAAGCGTTCGGCGAGATCATCCCCCAGTTCCAAAAAGAGTGGCAAGCGAAAACGGGCCAGACGGTCACCTTCCAAGAGTCGTATGAAGCGTCGGGCGCCCAGGCGCGGGCGATCGCAGGAGGATTTGAAGCGGACGTCACCGCCCTCTCTCTGGAAGCGGACATCGACACGATCGCCAAAGCCGGCCTGATCACGCACGACTGGCGCAGCAAACAGCACGGCGGCATGATCACGACGTCTGTCGTGGCGATCGGCACCCGCGAAGGCAACCCCAAGCAGATCCAAGACTGGGCGGACATCGCGAAGCCCGGCCTCGCCGTCCTCTACCCCAATCCGAAAACGTCGGGCGGCGCACAGTGGGACATCAACGCCATCTACGGCGCCGGTCTCAAGCGGTCGGAGGAGCAAGGCAAGCAAGATCCGGCCGTGGCCAAAGACCTGCTCGCCCGCATCCACAAAAACGTGAAGACGATGGACAAAAGCGGCCGCGCCTCAATGACCACCTTCGAAAGCGGGATCGGCGATGCGGTCATCACCTACGAAAACGAACTGCTGGCCCGGGTCAGCGAGGGTGCAAAGTACACCATCGTCGTGCCCCGGCACACGATCCGCGTCGACAACCCGGCTGCCGTCGTCGACAAAAACGCCGACAAGCACGGCGTCCGCCAAGTGGCCGATGCGTTTGTCGACTACCTCTGGTCGGCCGAAGCCCAGCAGATCTTTGCCGAAAAAGGCTTCCGCTCCGTCGATCCGGCGATCGCCAAGAAATACGCCGACCGCTACCAGACGCCGGAGGGCCTGTTCGACATCACCTACCTCGGCGGCTGGGACCAAGTCCGCCAAGACCTCTACGCCGACGGTGCGCTGTGGGATCAGATTTTGATGCAGAAATAAGAAAAGAGAGCCATGTCGGCTCTCTTTTTTGCGTGAACACAATGAACAAAATGCGCAAAATGAGCTTTTTGCAACTTATCTGTCTTAACATAAAATTCGGAATTTACCATGCTATGATGAGCTTGCAATCTTGAAAACGCTATCATTCTCAATCTTCACCACCATAAAAGGGGGCTCTTACAGATGAAAAAGAAATGGGCACTTGCAGTATTGACCGGCGTGATGGCACTGACGCTGACCGCCTGCGGCGGCAGTTCGGGGACGAACGGCACGGCGTCAAACTATCCGGAGAAGCCGATCGTCATCGTCGCACCGAGCGGCGCGGGCGGCGGCTGGGACAAGACGGCGCGTTCGATCACCAAGATCCTCGGCGAAAGCAAGCTGGTCGAGAAAACGATGACGGTGGAAAACAAGCCGGGCGGCGGCGGCACCGTGTTCATGGCGCAGTACGCGACGAAAGACGTGAAAAACGACTACCGCCTGTTCGTCAGCTCCCCGCCGATCCTGATCAACAACTTGAAGAAGGAAGGCAACTCCCAGTTCGGCTACAAAAACACCACGCCGCTGGCACAGCTGACCCGCGACTACGGCGCGATCGTGGTCGGAGCGGACTCCAAGTACACCGACCTGCAAAGCCTGCTCGCAGCGATCAAAGCCGATCCGAAAAGCGTGACGCTGGCGGGCGGTTCCGCGCCGGGCTCGATGGACCATCTGGTCGCCGTGCTGCCGGCCTACAAGGCGGGCGTCGACCCGAAGAGCGTCAAGTACATCTCCTACGACGGCGGCGGCGAAGCGATCGCAGCGCTGCTCGGCGGCAATGCCGATGCGATTGCGACCGATGCGTCCAACGTCAGCGAATACATGAAAGCGGGCAAAGTCAAAGTCCTCGCCGTCACCTCCACCGAGCGTCTCGGCGGCGAGCTGAAAGACATCCCGACTTTGAAAGAGCAAGGCATCGATGCCGAGTTCACCATCTGGCGCGGCGTGTTTGGCCCGGAGCAGATGTCCGACGCGGCCAAGTCCTACTGGGAAACGAAGCTCAAAGCGCTCTCCGAATCCCCGGAATGGCAAAAAGAGCTCGAAGTCAACGGCTGGGCATCCGAATACAAAAACAGCGCCGACTTCACCAAGTTCCTCGGCGAGCAAGAAAAGACCGTCCAAGAGCTGCTCACCGCGCTCGGCATGCAAAAATAAGCAACCAACACCAACAGGGGGAGCCGGACTCCCCCTTCTTGATCTCGATCGATAGGAAGTGATTTCTGTGAGCAAAACGTTCGACCGCTATGCCAGCCTCGTCTTTCTGATCATCGGGGCGGCGTTCATGGTGGAGAGCCGGAGCATCTCCGACAGCGCGTACGGCAGCAACATTGGGCCGGACATCTTCCCGTTTGGACTGGGTCTGGTGTTTGCGCTGCTCAGCCTGCGCCTCTTTTATGAAACGTTCAAATATCCCAAGCAAGAGCAGGATGGCGAGCCGACTGCCCGCCTCGACTACAAGCGCTTTGGCATCATCTTGGCAGCCGCTGTCCTCTATGCGTTCTTTCTGGAAGACATCGGGTTCATCATCAGCACCTTCCTCTTCCTGCTCCTTGGTTTTCAGACGATGGAGAAGGGCAAATGGCTGCCCTCGATCCTCATCGCCGCCTTCTTCTCGTACGGCGTGTACTATTTATTCGTAGAAATTCTGGAAGGCACACTGCCCGGCTGGCCGGTGTGGCTGGGCCTGTAAAGGAGGTTGTGACATGGATGCGCTGCAATATCTCATGAATGGTTTCGCCACCGCGTTTGAGTGGCACAACCTGCTCTTCGCCTTTGTCGGAGTGCTGATCGGCACCGCGGTCGGCGTTCTGCCTGGCATCGGCCCGATGAGCGGCGTCGCGCTGCTGATCCCGGTCACCGCATCGCTCACTTCCGGACTGGGGCCGGAAGCGGCGGCGACCTCGTCGATCATCCTGCTCGCCGGCGTCTACTACGGCGCGATGTACGGCGGCTCGACCACTTCGATCCTGCTGAACACGCCGGGTGAGTCCTCCTCGGTCGTCACCGCCCTCGACGGCTATCAGATGGCCAAGCAGGGCCGCGCCGGAGCCGCGCTTTCGATCGCGGCGATCGGCTCCTTTATTGCCGGGATCGTCGCGCTCGTCGCGCTGGTATTTCTCGCCCAGCCGCTGTCTGAGGTCGCCTTGAAGTTCGGCCCGGCCGAATACTTCTCCCTGATGATCCTCGGCCTCTGCGCCGTCAGCGGTCTCGCCGGCAATTCGATGACCAAAGCGTTCATGATGACGATCTTCGGTCTGATGCTCGGCACGGTCGGCCTCGACACCGTCTCCGGCGTGGCGCGCTTCACGTATGACTTGCCGGAGTTGTACCAAGGCCTCGAATTCCTCACCGTCGCCGTCGGGCTCTTCGCGCTCGGCGAAGTGTTCAAGTCGATCCTCGAACGGGAAAAGAATGACGGCAAGATCGCCAAGATCCACCGCGTGCTGCCGACCAAGCAAGACCTGAAAGACAGCGCCGCCCCGATCGCCCGCGGCTCCCTGCTCGGCTTCTTCATCGGGATTCTGCCCGGTGCCGGTGCGACGCTCGCTTCCTTCTTCTCGTACATCACCGAGAAGAAAATCAGCAAGAATCCCGACCAGTTCGGCAAAGGCGCCATCGCCGGCGTCGCCGCGCCGGAGTCGGCCAACAACGCCGCTTCGGGCGGTGCGATGATCCCGCTGCTCACCTTGGGCATCCCCGGCTCCGGCACGACGGCGATCCTGATGGGCGCCCTGATCATGTACAACGTCCAGCCGGGCCCCTTGCTCTTCGACGAGCACCCGCAGGTCGCCTGGGGGCTGATCGCGTCGATGTTCATCGGCAACCTGATGCTGCTTGCGCTCAACATGCCGTTGGTCAAAGTGTTCGCGAAGATCATCCAGACCCCGCCGAAATATCTGCTGCCGATCATCGTCGCCATCTCCGTGTTCGGCGTCTATGCGGTGCAGGCGAACACGTTCGACCTGCTGCTGCTGATGACCTGCGGCGTGGCCGGCTACTACCTCGCCAAAAACGACTTTCCGCTCGCGCCGCTGGTGCTCGGTCTCGTCCTCGGGCCGATGATCGAAAACAACATGCGCCGCGCGCTGACCGGCTCGAACGGCGACTTCATGGTCTTCCTGGACAAACCGCTCTCGCTCGCCTTCCTGATCGTCTCCGCACTCTGGATCTCGATCCCGCTCCTGCTCAAGCTGCGCGGCAAAAAGGTGCTGGTCAACGAAGAAGGCTAAACACACGCTTGTGGTAAGATGAAGAGAGAACGGAGGAACAGTACATGAAACTGCAATCCAAATTGATCCTCTTCATCTGTTCCCTCTTGCTTACGATCATCCTCGTCATCGGGCTGTACATCGAACACCTGCAGACCGAGTCGATACAGCAGCAGATCGGGATGCGCGCGTTGACCGTCGCCGAGACGGTCTCCCGCATTCCGGAGATCCGCACCGCCTTTTTCGCCCAAGACCCGTCGCAGATCATCCAGCCGCTGGTCGAGGACATCCGCATCGAGACCGGCGCCGAATACATCGTCGTCGGCAACCGCGAAGGCGTGCGCTATTCCCACCCGCTTCCGGAGCGCATCGGCGAGCACATGATCGGCGGCGACAACGCCCCCGTCCTGCGCGGCGAGTCGATCATCTCAGAAGCGGTCGGCTCGCTCGGCCCGTCCCTGCGCGGCAAGGCACCGATCTACGATGAGCGCGGCAAAGTGATCGGGATCGTCTCCGTCGGCTTCTTGCAGGAGGACATCGAACACCGCCTCGAACCGGGCCGGCAAAAGCTGGCCTGGGTGATCCTGCTCGGACTGCTCGCCGCCGTCATCGGCGCGGTCCTGATCGCCAACAGCGTGAAGCGGGCGATCTTCGGCTTGGAGCCGGCAGAGATCGCCCGCCTGTACCGCGAGCAGGAAGCGGTGCTGGAATCGGTGCGCGAAGGCATCTTCGCCGTCAACCGCCAAGGCTTCGTCACGATGGCCAATCACGCCGCCAAACAGATGCTCGGCCTCTCGCCCGAGCAGGATCTGAAAGGCTCGTACAGCCGCGACGTGCAAAAAGGCTGGCGCTTGCTGAAAGTGATGGAGTCGGGCGTCGCCGAATACGACCGCGAGATGATCGTCGGCGACGAAGTGGTGATGGTCAACCGCATCCCCGTCAAAAGCGGCAAAGGCGATGTGATCGGCGCCGTCGCCTCGTTTCGCAGCAAGTCTGACTGGTACAAAGTCAACGAAGAGCTGTCCCAAGTCAAGCGCTACGCCGAGTCCCTGCGCGCGCAGACGCACGAGTTTTCCAACAAGCTGTACATGATCTCCGGCCTGATCCAGCTGGAATCGTATCAGGAAGCGATGGAGATCATCTCCCGCGAATCGGACGTGCACCAGCACCTCGTGCATTTCATCATGCGCTATGTGCCCGACCCGATGATCGGCGGCCTGCTGATCGGCAAGTTCAACCGGGCCAATGAGCTGAAGGTGGAGCTGTACATCGACAAAGAGAGCACTTTCGTCGACCTGCCGCCCGGCCTTGACCGCAACCATCTCGTGACGATCCTCGGCAACCTGATCGACAACGCGATGGAAGCGGTGCTGCAACAGGATGGGGAAAAACAAGTCCACGTCTTCCTGACCGACCTCGGCGCCGACCTGATCCTCGAAGTCGAAGATACCGGCCCCGGCATTCCCGAGGGGGACGTGGAGCGGATCTTCGAGGTCGGGTATTCGACAAAAGGCGCGGAAGAACACCGCGGCTTTGGCCTCGCCTTGGTGAAAAAAGCGGTCGAACAGCTCGGCGGCTACCTCACCATCACCGCCAACCAGCCGACGGGAAGCGTGTTTACCGTCGCCATTCCCAAACACGCGCCGGGAGGTGAATCCACACATGCTGAACATCTTGATCGTGGAAGATGATCCGCGCATCGCCGAGATCAACCGCCGTTTTGTGGAGAAAGTGCCCGGGTACGGGGTGATCGGCATCGCCACCACCCGGCAGCAGGCGCAGGAGCAGCTGGAAGTGCTGCGCCCGGAGCTGGTGCTGCTCGACATCTTTTTCCCGGACATGAACGGGCTCGATTTTCTGCGCTGGATGCATGAGCATCACCGCGAGACGGACGTGATCATGATCACGGCGGCGAAGGAAGTCAATACGGTGCGCGAGGCGATTCGCGGCGGCGTGTTCGATTTTATCGTCAAGCCGCTCGTCTTCGAACGGTTCGAACAGACGCTGCTGCGCTATCAGGAGTACCGCAGCCAGCTCCAGCACCTGAAGACGGAGCACAGCCAGATCGATCAGGCCAAGATCGACCAGCTGATCGGCGGCGGGCAGAAGCTGTCCAAAGAGTCGTACCTCCCGAAAGGCATCGACAGCCTGACGCTGGAGAAAGTCTCCGCCGTCATCACACAGTACGCCGACGGCTTGACCGCCGAAGCGGTCGGACGCGAGATCGGCGCGTCCCGCTCCACGGCAAGACGCTATCTGGAATATCTGGTCGCCCAAGGCGCCGTCAGTGCCGACCTGTCCTATGGCGTGGTCGGCCGGCCGGAGCGGGTGTACCGCAAACGCAAAGAGGGTTAGCTCGTCGACGAGCTGACCCTCTTTTCTGGTTTCAGCACATGAAACAACCATAACGTCAACGGCTGCACACAGATGTAGACCGCAAAGGAGTGCTCGATCTTCCATGCTTTGTACTCAAAGACACCGGCCAGATGCAAGAGCCACTCGATCCCGGTGCTGAGCAGCGACCAGCACAGGATATAGGCCGGCACGGCCAGCCCTTTTACCTCCCAGCGATCATAAAGGTAGACGAAGAGATACCCGGCAGGCGCAAACATCACATAGGTCATCAGGTCGCCGGCATCGAGTTTGTTCCAGTCCATGATGTCATACAGGTCATGCAGAAACGGACCGGCCAGCATGCGGTCAAACGTGCGGGCGGTGGCGAGACAGAACAAGAGCAAAGGGATGATCAAGGAGAGCCGAAACCGTTTCGGCAAGCGCCAGGCGATGAAAGCGCTGAAGAGGAAAAAGCCGATCACCGCCCATTCGTTGAGGTCAAAGTCTTGGGGCAGAGGGATCACGACTGCTGCACCTCCTTCTGCAAGAGGCTGCGCATCCCTTTTTGCAAGCCGACCGCAAACGCCAGCATCACCAGCCAGAAGAAAGGCGACCACCAGAATTGCCATCTCTGGTAGGACATCACCTTCAGGCAGACGATCCCCAGCTCGCACCCGTATAACACGAGCAAACAGAACAGCGCCGCCAGCCATTTCGCACCTCTCCGCTCCAGAGACTGCGAGCGGTTCAGATACAGCAGCAGCACCAGCGGGATGACCAGCACCTCCCAGATGCGGATCGAAACGTAGGTCGGCAGATCTTCCTGCACGCTCAGGAACTTGCCGTTTTTCGGGCCAGCCATGCCGAGCAAGGTGATCAACACAAAAACGAATCCCGTCCAGACCGTGGCGATCTCGCGGGGATGCAACCGTTTGGGCAGACAGATAAAAGCGACCAGCAGGAGCATAGCTGCCGAGACTAGGAATGCCGTTACCATAAGCATGACCTCCGATTTTTATCCTGTCCAAATGTAGCTAAAAAATGAGACGGCCATGCTCGATAAATTGCATATACTTCGCAATTTCGATATTCTAAGGGTAATAGCCGCAAAGGATGGTACGGATGGATTATCGCGATTATAAGCTGGAACATTCGATTGGCTTCAAGCTGGCCAACACCTCACGACTGGTCACCAACCGGCTCAATCAGAACTTCACGGCGAAAAATTTACCTGTCACGCACGAGCAGTGGCTGCTGATGATGGAGCTGTGGGTCAAAGACGGCCAGACGCAAAACGCGCTGGCAGCCGCCACGCACAAAGACCAGCCCAGCGTCTCCCGCCTGCTGGACAACATGATCAAACGCAACCTCGTCATGCGGGTCGCGCATCCGAACGACCGCCGTTCGAACCTGATCTACCTGACGGCAGAAGGCCGCGAAATGCAAAAAGGCCTGATCGGTCAAGCCCAGCAGACGATCTCCGACACCACCGCCGGCATCGATCCGGACGACTTGACCGTTTGCATGCGGGTCTTGGATCAGATCGCCGAGAACCTGAAATAGAAAAAGACCTCCCACCGGAGGTCTTTTTTAGTTGCCGAGCGTCAGATAGACCAGCCCGTCGCGCAGTTGCTCCTCCCGCGCGAACCCCAGCCGCTCCATCAGCTTCAGGCAGCGCTCGTTTGGCGGCTCGACCGTCGCTTCGATCAGCCGCAGTCCCATGTTGCCAAAGCCAAACGCCAGCACCGGGCGCAGCGCCTCCTGCATCAAGCCCTGTCCCCAGAACTCCCGGGCCAGATCGAACCCGATCTCCGCCCGCGCCTCGCTTTGCACCCAGCAATGGTATCCAATCGTCCCGACCAAGGCGCCGCCATCCTTCTCAAACAGGCCCCAGCGCGTGCCGGTGTCCTCCAGATGAAACCGGATGATCTCCTCCGCTTCCGCCAAGTCCCGGCATGGCTCAATGTCCATAAACTCCGTCACTTCCGCGCTGGCAAAATGCCGCCACACCGCTTCCCGGTCGTCCAATGTCAACTCGCGGATCGTCAACCGTTCTGTTTCAATCGTATGATACAACATCATGAGTGCCCCTCTCTGCTCTGAATCTTGGTTATTTTCTACTATATACCAGAAATAAACTTTTGTCTTTACTTTCCATACATAATCATATAATATGTATTCATACAGAATATGGAGGAGTTGGTATTCATGATCAATGAGCGGTATTTGGAACTTGGCTTGACGGCGCTGGGGCGCACCGGGGAAAAACCGGGCTGGTTCGGCGGGCACTACGGCGCGGCCGTCTTGGCTGCCTACTATCTCGATCGGGATATTGACCTGCCTGAACATGTCCGCACCGGCATCCAAAACATGGCGGATCACTTGATCGCCGCCTCTCCCGAGCTGTTCGTCCCGTACGATGGCGAGCAAGCCGACCCGGCGCTGCTCGAACGCATCCTGAACGGCCTGCGCGCCAACACCGCGCGCCTCTCGCACTCCGGACATGGCAACGCGTACGGCTTCCTCGCGCTGAGAGCGCTGCTCGAACGCCCCGACATGCTGTTGCCAAGCGTTGTCAACGGCTTCTACAACTGCCTGATCGCGTCGTCCGAAGGCCCGGGCAACCGCTATTATGGCATCGAAGACTACAGCCGGTTCACCGTCGACCAAGTCACCGCCATCCCGGCGTATCAAGATCTGGATGAGCTGGCCGAGCGCGCGCTGGAAGAGTGCCGCCACATCTATCCGGGTCAAGTGATCGACGGCAAGAAGTACCACTTCACCGGCGAAGTTGAACACGGCCTGACCCACGCCCAAGCCCTGATCGAATACGACCGCCTCGGCTTCCCCGAGCTGACCGAAGCCGGCCTGCCCAACCACCGCATCCAAATGCAGCTCAACCGCACCGTCCCCGTCGACCACGAACAGGTGCGCGGCACCGAGATCGTCGTACCGCCGTTCACTTCGATCTTCGCGCCGGAGTACTGGGGCCGGACCTACAACGACCCGCACTGCCTGAAAGTCCCCTACGCCGCCCTCTTCCTCCTGCAGCGCCTGCCGGAAGCCAAGCGCGCCGAAGCGGAATACAACGTCTGCAAAATCCTTGGACAGATGAACTAATACCAGCCAGCCAGAACACCAAGCCTGCCCGCACGGGGCAGGCTTCTTTTTTCCGCATGGGGTGATATGATAACAATGTGATTTTTACTGCGAAAGAAGGATTCACAACATGAAAGATGCAATTGAACCTGCTTCCCCTCCCTTGTTGTCGACCAAGCTCTATATACCGCATCAACCCTTGTACCACATCTCCCGCGAGCGCTTGCTGGCCAAGATGGCGATGGCGCTTACCTGCAAGCTGACGGTCGTCACCGCCCCGCCCGGTTTTGGCAAAACGACATTGGTCAGCGACTGGGTGCGCCAGTTCCAGATCGCGGCGGCGTGGGTGTCGCTCGACAAAGGCGAGAACGACCTGCTGCGCTTCTGGAGCTATGTGATCGCGGCGCTCGACCCGCTTTTGCCGGGGCTGGCGAAAAAGGCGGCCGGGCTGCTGCAGCCGACCTTGACGTTTTCCATCGACGGGTTGCTGGCCTGGCTGGTCAATCAGCTGTTCCTGCTCGAGCACGATGTGGTGCTGGTGCTCGACGACTGCCATCTGCTGCAGTCGGAAGAGGTGCACCGCTCGCTGTCTGATTTGCTCGAACACCTCCCCCGGCAGGTGCACGTCTGCCTGATCTCGCGTCAGGACCTGCCGATCCCGCTCGGCGCCTTGCGCGCCAAAGGGCAGCTGCTGGCGCTGGAGATCGCCGACATCAAATTCACCGCCGACGAGATGGAGACGTACTGGTCGTTGCAGACCAGCACGCCGCCCAGCGCCGAGGACCTGCGCCTGCTCGCCGCGCGCACCGAAGGCTGGGCGGCCGGGATTCAGCTCGCCGTCGTGTCACAGCGGGCCGGTCAGCCCGGCGCTTTGCAGCATTTTTCCGGCCATCACCGCTATGTGGTCGAGTATCTGATGGAGGAAGTGTTTCAGCACCTGCCCGACGCGGTGCAAAGCTTCCTCTTGCACACTTCGATCCTGTCGCGGATGAACGGCGAACTGTGCGCGTCGGTCACCTTGCAAGCGGACGCCGAAGCGCTGCTTCGCCAGATCGGCCAGGCCAATCTCTTCCTGATCCCGCTCGACGAAAGCCGCTATTGGTTCCGCTACCACCACCTGTTCGCCGACTTTTTGAGCAGCCGCCTGCAACACGAGCCGGTCAAAGCAGTGTCTCTTTTGCATGAGCGAGCCTCCCGCTGGTACGAAGCGCAGGGCCTGATCGAAGAGGCGATCCCCCACGCCCTCGCCGCCGGGAGCTATGAGCGGGCGAGCGGGCTGATCCGGCGCATCGTCCCCTCCCTGTTCCGCCGGCGCGTGCTGTCCACGCTCTACGACTGGCTGCTGCAATTGCCCCCGCCGTTCTCCGCGCAGCCGGAAATGCTGCTGATCCAGTCGTGGACGGAGCTATTGATGGGCAAGTTCGACGGCATGCAGCGCCATCTCCGGGACTTGAACGCCGCGCTTCTCACGATGGGGCAGACGGGAGACCCGCTCCTGCTGCGCATGGGTGAAGAGGTGCAGATCCTCGAGAACTTCTCCGCGCTGATCACCCGCAACTTCGACCTCGCGATCGAGCTGATCGACCGGCTTTATGCGCGCGACGACCTCCCGGAACAGGACGCGCTGCCGCTCCTGCTGTCCCTGGGCATCGAATTAAACGACGGTGCGGTGCCGTTCATCCGCAGCTATTACGGATTCGACGGCCGGATCAAACTGGCCTCGCGCCACCATGCGGTCTACGATGCGTTCATCAGCAAAAACGGCCTGCAGCGCTTTCCCTACAGCGCCTATCAGCGCCTTGCGCTGAGCGAGCTCTGCTATGAGCGCGGCGAGCTGGAGCAAGCGGAGCGGTGCGCCGATGCAGCCATCGCCCTCGCCAAGCCGGGCCACCTGCTCGGCGCGTACATTCCGGCGATGATCGTCATGTCGAATGTACTCCGCGCCCAAGGCGATCTCGACGCCGCGCAGGAAACGCTGACTGCAGCGCTGACCGTGCTGCAAGAGCACGACCTGCTCGACTCCCACTGGCACAGCGCGTTGAATGCCGCCTTCATCCGACTTGCGCTGGCAAAAGGCGACTTAGCGCCGGTCCGCACGTGGCTGGACGCTGCCAAGCAGCAGTTTCGCCCCGGCCAGGAGTACGAGACCCTGACCTGCATCCGCGCCCTGCTCGCCGTTGGCCGGGCGGAAGCTGCTGTTCCGCTGGCCGAAGCGCTGCTGAAGACGGCCCGCCGGAAGCACTGTGTGATGACGGCGCTGGAGGCGCAGCTTTGCCTCGCCGCCCTGTCGCACCAGCTCGGCAACGACCACGCCGCCTTGCTCCACCTGCACGAAGCGCTGACCCTCGGCGAGCTCCATGGCTACCTGCGCACCCCGGCCGAAGCGATCCGTGAAGCGGACGCGCTGTTGTGCCGCTATGCCGAAGTGCGCAAGAAGCGCCACATGCCGGAACTGCAGACGGGCGTGTCGCAGGCCTATTTCAACCGCCTCCTGCTCACCGCCGGAAGCGGGGCTGCGGCTTCGCCTGACGCCCCGCCCGTGCACACGCTGACCGCCCGCGAGCTGGAAGTCCTGCAACTGCTCGCCACCGGGCGCACCAACCGCGAGGTCGCCGCCGCGCTCGTGCTGACCGAAGGCACCGTCAAACTGCACCTCAACCGCATCTACAGCAAACTGCAGGCCAAAGGCCGCGTGCAGGCGATCCAAAAGGCGAAAGAGCAGCGCCTGCTGAACAGGTGAAGTTATAACGTCCCGTATAACGTTCGATGGATGGCTCCCCCTTTTCTCTCCCGTAAGATGGAAGAAAAAGGGGGATTGTTTATGAAAACGACTTATGACGTCATCATCGTCGGTGCCCGCATCGCCGGCTCAGCGCTCGCCTATGAGCTGTCCCAAAAAGGTTTTACCGTCCTGCTGCTGGAGCGCAGCACCTTCCCGAGCGATGTCTACTCCACACATAATTTTTTCAACAACTCGGTCGCCATGCTCCGCGAGATGGGCGTGTTAGACAAATTGCTGGCGACCCATACGCCGACCTACAAGCGCTGCTACATGAAGTTCGAAGACGCCGAGATCGACGGCGACATGCCGGAAGTGGACGGCGAAACGCATTGCCTCTGCATCCGCCGCCCCTACCTCGACACCATCCTGTACGAGCACGCCACCGCCCAGCCCGGCGTGACGGGACGCCAGGGCTTTCGCGTCACCGAGGTGCTGCGGGCAGACGGCGCGGTGAGCGGCGTGGCCGGCGTTGACCAGGACGGTGTCCGGCAAGAATATCAGGCCAAGCTGGTCGTCGGCGCGGACGGACGCCGCTCCACTGTGCGCCGTCTGGTCGGTGCACAGCAGAAGCTGGCGGTGCCGACCGATTACGCTTCCTATGTCGCGTACTACTCCGGCTTCCAATCGGACGGTGAGACCTGTGTCGAGTTTTACAAGATCGGTGAAAACATCGCCATCGTCTTCCCGACCTCCGACGGCCTCGCCGTGGTCGGTGTGATGTATCCGCTCGACAATCAGAAGGAGATGGAGCGTTTCCGGCACGACCCGGAACGGGCGATCCTCGATCTGCTCCGCGAAAGCTTTTCTAGCACCACCTTCCCTGAGCGGCTCAGCCAGGCCACGCTGGTCGGCAAAGTGAAAGGGCTGCACGGCTATGACAACGATTGGTACCAAGGCATGGGTCCGGGCTGGGCGCTGCTCGGCGATGCCCTGTCGTTCAAAGACCCGGCCGTCGGCCAAGGCATGCACGACGCCTTGTACGGTGCGCGCGTGCTGGCCAAACACCTCGACTGGAACCGATCGTGGGCGGAACTCGCCGCCGCGTACGAAGGCGAGATGGAAGCGCACATGATGTCCCGCTTCCAATTGGCCTGCGTCTTCACCAAAAACATCCCGTTCACGCCGGAGCAGACGGCCGTCAACAAGCTGATCGGCTCCGACGAGCAGGCGACCCGCGCCTTCCTCGGCTTCTACAACTACCACAACGAGATGGAAGACGTGGAAAAAGAAGTCGGGCGCATCTTGACAACGATTTCGCGCTCCTCATATAATTAATGAAATTTACCTGGGCGCAGGTCTTGCAGCAGCACTTGGTGTTCCCAATTGGTTTGCCAAAACGGAAAGGAGGCGTTTCCCTTGTTGATTCCCATTCGATAACCGCACAGTTCCCAATCGAAAGGATGAACGATTGTATGACAACTCCGAACACCTCGCTTTTCACGATCACCGCTGCGGTGACCGACCAAGACCTGCAAGACTGCGCCACCGTCAAAAACACGCTGACCCCGAAAGAACCGGTCACGCTGGAAGCTCTGAAGAATGATGTCGAAAGCAACCCGGACGGACTTTTGCTCATCGCCCGCGTCGGCGACCGCCCGGCCGGCAGCGCCGTCTGCAAAGCGTCCAGCTCGCCGCAGCAGGCGTTCACGATGCTCCGCGTGCTGCCCGAGTGGCGCAACAAAGGGCTCGGCACCCTGTTCTACCAAGCGGTGTCGGAACACGCCCGCAAGCTGAATCGCAGCTCCCTGCAAGGCCGCGTCACCGAAACGGACCGCGCCGCCTTGGCCTTTTTTGAAAAGCGCGGCTTTGCCGAAGTGGCCCGCGAATGCCCGGTCATTCTGAATGTGCAAGACCTCGTTGTAACACCCGCTGCGCTGCCGGACGGACTTGAGGTCGTGGCGCTGCAAGACCGGGAAGACCTGTACGCGGGCGCACACGCAGTGGCGGCAGAAGGCTTGCCCGACATTCCACTGCCCGAGCCGCTGACCGTTCCGGCGCTGCCCGACTGGATCGCGTCTGAGATCTCGGCGCCGGGCATCCGCCTCGACGGATCGTTTGTCGCGATCGCAGACGGCGAAGTGATCGGCTATGCCGGCATCGTGGAGATCTCCGACACCGCCGCCGAGCACCTGCTGACCGCCGTCAAGCGCAACTGGCGCGGGCAAGGGATCGCCTCCCTGCTGAAAAACGCCCAGCTGGTCTGGGCGAAACAAGCCGGCCTGCACGAGCTGATCACCTACAACCACCAAGGCAATGACCCGATCCAAAAGCTCAACGCCCGCCTCGGCTATCAGCCTGAGCCGATCTCGCTGGTGCTGCGCGGCCCGCTGTGCGACTAATCCATGCAGTAGAACATGCAAAGAGCCTGCCCCATGCGTTGAGGGCAGGCTCTTTTTCGATCACTCGTCAAACAGACTCAGGTACTGGCCGTACCCTTCCTTCTCCAGCTCGGCTTTCGGAATAAAGCGCAGCGCGGCGGAGTTGATGCAGTAGCGCAGCCCTTCCGGCCCCGGACCGTCGTCAAACACGTGGCCGAGATGGGAGTCGCCCTGCTGACTGCGCACCTCCATCCGCACCATGCCGTGGGAGGTGTCCATCCGCCCTTTGATGTTCGACATGTTCATCGGCTTGTGGAAGCTCGGCCAGCCGCAGTTGGAGTCGAATTTGTCAAAGGAGCTGAACAGAGGCTCGCCGGAGACGATGTCCACGTAGATGCCTTCCTCCTTGTGATCCCAGAACTCATTGCGGAACGGCGGCTCGGTGCCGTTTTCCTGCGTGACCTGGTATTGCATCGGCGTCAGGCGTTCGCGCAGCTCCTGCTGGTCTTTCTGCAGTGTCCAGTGCCGCTCGATGAACGCATCGCGCCCGGAGCCATGGCGATAGCGGTTGTAGTGGGCCGGGTTCTTCTTGTGATAGTCCTGGTGATACTCTTCCGCCGGGAAGAACTCCATCGCCGGCAGAATCTGCGTCGCGATCGGCTTCTGAAAGCGCCCGCTGTCCTGCAGCGCCTGCTTCGACGCTTCCGCCGCCCGCTGCTGCTCCTCGCTGTGGTAGAAGATCACCGTCTGATACGACTGCCCCCGGTCATAAAACTGCCCGCCCGTGTCGGTCGGGTCGATCTGCCGCCAATAGGTCTGCAGCAGTTTCTCATACGGGTAGACCGCCGGATCAAACGTGATCTGCACCGCTTCATAATGACCGGTCGTCTCCGAGCAGACCTCTTCATAGGTCGGGTTCGCCTTGTGCCCGCCGGTGTAGCCGGAGACGACCTTGAGGATGCCCGGCTCCTCTTCAAATGGTTTGACCATGCACCAGAAACAGCCGCCCGCAAACGTGGCGAGCTGATGATTGTGTTCGCTCATGTCCAATTCCTCCCTTTGTTTCTAGTTTACCTTATCTCAGCGGCAGCCACACCTCAAACACGGTGCCCTGCCCCGGCTGGCTGGTGCAAGAGATCGTGCCGCCGTGAATGTCGAGGATCGTTTTCGTGATCGAGAGCCCGAGTCCCGCCCCGCCATGCATCCGGGAGCGGGCCGAGTCGACACGGTAGAAGCGGTCGAACAGCTGGGCGAGGTGCTCTTCGGCGATCCCCGTACCGTTGTCCTCGAAGGTGAGCAGCAGACCGTCCGCTTGCTCCTGCAGGCAGACGGCGATCCGCCCTTGCTGCGGGTCGGTGTGCTGGACGGCATTCTGGAACAGGTTCAAGATCACCTGCTTGATCCGGTCGGCGTCGAACCACGAGGCCTGCTCCGTCGTCAGCGTGAGCGCCACCTCACGCTCCCCGGCCAGCATGCGCAATTGCGGTTCCATGTCGGAGAGCAGCCGGTCGAGCCGCCCGTCCGTTTTTTCCGCCTGCGGGGTGCGGTCAAGGCGGGCCAGGGTGAGCAGATCCTGCACCAGCTTGGACAGGCGCTCCGATTCGCCGTGCATGCTCTGCAGGGCGCGCTGCAACTGCTCCGGATTGTTCGCCGCGCCGCGCAGCAGGACTTCCAGAAAGCCGCGGATCGAGGTCAGCGGCGTGCGCAGCTCATGGGAGGCGTCGGCGACAAAACGGCGCATCGTCTCCCGCGCCTCTTTTTCCGTTTCAAACGAGTGCTGCAGTCGCTCCAGCATTCCGTTAAACGACGCGGAAAGCCGCTCGATCTCCAACTGGCTCAGCTCGGTCTGCAGGCGCTCGTCGAGGTTGCCCGCGTTGATCCGCTCCACCGTGTCGACCATCTGCGACAAAGGCACCAGCGTGCGGCGCAAGATCGGCAGCAAGGTGAGCAGCCCGGCCAAGAGCGCCACCGCCGCCAGCACCAAGAAGATGGCCAGCTGGGAAAACAGCACATGCTGCAGCGGCTCCACCCGCGTGCTGACCTGCACCAGCCCGGTTGTCTGCTCGCGGTAGTACAGCGGGGAGAGCACGATCAGCTGCCCGTCGCCATGCTCGTCTTCGATGATGTGGTACGCCGCCTCGCCATCATCGCCGTGCTTTTGCGGCTGCAGGGCTTTTTGATAGAATGTCGGTTTCAACTGCGGCACCTTGCCGTGTGCGCCGCGGCTGTACAACGCGTGCACCGTTCCGTTGAGGTCGACAAAAGCGACGTTCGAATCAGGGATGGCCAGATACTCCGCATCGCGGCGGTCGAAGTCGCCGTCCCGTTGCGGATCGCTGAGCAGGCGCGCCCAGACTTGGGACGGCACGCTGCGGATCTGCGACTGAATGCTCGCCGCTTTGTTCTGGAACAGGAACTGCTGCATGAAGAGAAATTGAAACAGACCGATAAACAGCAGCAGCCCGAGCAGGATCAGCAGCGAGCGCGAGAGGAGTTGGAAGCGAAGCGAGCGCGGGGCGAACAGGCGGCGGATGCGCTCCGGCAGCAGCTTGTTGCGGGCTGCGCTCTTCATGGCAAGTCCACCCGATAGCCCGCCCCGCGAATCGTGCGGATCACGCTGTGCTCGCGGTCGCCAAGTTTCTCGCGGATCGAGCGCACATAGACCTCGACGATGTTGTCCTGCCCGCCGAAATCATAGCCCCAGACGGCGTCGAGGATCATCGGCTTGCTGAGCACGAGGCCATGGTTCAGCACCATGTATTTGAGCAGTTCATATTCGGTCGCCGACAGCGCCAGCACGTCGCCTTGAAAGGAGATCTCCTTGCGCCGGTCGTCGATGCGGAACGGCCCGTACGACACTTCGCTCAGCAGATGGGGGAATTGGTTGCGCACGCGGGCTTGGATGCGGGCGAGCAGTTCCTGAAAGGAAAACGGCTTGATCATATAGTCGTCCGCGCCGAGCTGCAGGCCTTTGACGCGGTCGTCCACTTCGTCCTTGGCGGTGAGCATGATGATCGCCGCCTGGCTGACTTTTTTCAACAGCTTGCAGACTTCAAATCCATCCATGCCCGGCATCATCACATCGAGGATGACCAGATGCGGATGGTGTTCCTTCGCCGCGTTGACCGCCGTCATGCCGTCGGGCGCGGTCAGGACGTGGTAGCCTTCGTTTTGCAGGCCCAGCTCTAAAAATTGCAGGATATTCGGCTCATCATCGACGATGAGAATCTTGATCGCTTGTGGTTGGTACATCGGGTTCACCTCCCCTTCAGTGTAGCCGATTCTGTTCTGCAGTGCGTGGCTCGCCGCCGATTTTCAGCAAGTTTTCAGGTTGGGCTCATCTTCGTTTCAGGTTGCGGTCAGATAATGAAGCCATCAAGATAACGTTCACGATAAACGATGACGAAATGAGGGACTTCATCATGAATAAAAAGAAACTTGCCAACTGGATCATCCGCCTGAGCAGCGTCGCCGCCGTGACGGCGCTGGCCGGCTACCTCGGCGAACACAGCACGGCGAACTCCGCCGTGACCACCACGTCGCAAGTCGAAGCGAACACCGACACGGTGTCCGAGTGGGATTGGAACTGGGAGCTGCCCTTCTTCGGCGATGAGACGGAAGACGACACGACAGACCCAAGCGATGGCCAAGGGCTGCCGTCCCAACAGACACCGCCCGGCACCGGCGGGCGCGGACATCATGGCCACGGCGAGTCGAACAGCGAGTACCGCCAGAGCCCGGGCGCGCAGTACCCTGCTGAGGACGGCAGCAGCAACGGCAGTTTTTCATGGCTGCCTTCGACGCCGGACACGAAGACGCACGGCTCATGAACTCATACAGCCATTCGTTTCGCGCCATGAACACCGGGGTCGAGCTGAAGCTCGTGCCGCAGCAACCGCTCAGCGCGCACGAGCTGCAGGAGATCTTGACAGATGTCGAGCTGCTCTTTCAGCACGTCGAAGGAGTCGGCAGCCGCTTCCGTCCGGACAGCGAACTGTCCCAGCTCAACGCGGCAGAGGGTCGCGAAGTCGGCGTCTCCCCCCTGCTCTTCGACCTGCTGACCGCCGCCCTCGCAGCTTATGAAGAGACGCAAGGCCTGTTCCACCCCGGCCTGCTGACTCAGCTGACCGAAGCCGGATATGACAAGTCGCTGGAGCTGCTCGAACCGTCTGCCGAAGAAGCGCACTTCACTTGCGACGCCCCCTCCGCCATGGCCCCGTTCACGCTCGATGCCGCCCGCAAGACGGTACAAGCCGCTCCCGGCGTGCAGCTCGATCTCGGCGGCATCGCCAAAGGCTGGACGGTCGATCTCGCCGCCGGTTACCTCCGCCAGCTCGGGCACGGCTTTGTCAACGCGGGCGGCGACTTGCACGTGTTCGGCCGTCGCGCAAATCCGTGGAAGATCGGCGTGATGAACCCGTTCGCAGCGGAGGAGCAGGTCGGTGTGCTCAACTTGCGCCACGGCGCGGTCGCCACCTCCTCGACTTACAAGCGCCGCTGGCAAAAAGGCGCGCGCTGGCTGCACCACCTCCTCGATCCGCGGACGGGGCGTCCGACCGACAGCGAGATCGTTTCCGCCACCGTGGTCGCCCCAAGCGCCGTGCAAGCGGACGTCTGGGCTAAGACCGTCCTGCTGCTCGGCGCGGACGCGGGCACCGACTTTATCAGACAGCGCGGCGCCCGCGCCGTGCTGATCGACCAACACCAACACGTAAGGAGTGTCGCCCATGATCTTGTTTAACGCCTGGCTGCTCATCCGCGCCTCAGGCATCGTCGCCTATGTCCTGCTTTCGCTTACCGTTCTCACCGGCTTGTACAGCATGTTCCGCAAACACCGCAGCCTGCCGCCCGGCCTCGTGCCGGCGCTGCACAACACGCTGTCCAACTGGGCGTTGTACCTCGTCCTCTTCCATGCTGCGATGCTCTTTTATGACCATTACAAAAGCTACAGCTGGCAGGACATCCTGATCCCGTTTCACGCGGCCGACGCCGCGAGAATCCCGATGGGCATCGGCATTCTCGGCCTCTACCTGCTGGCCTTCACCATCCTGACCACCGAACTGCGCCGTACGATCGGCAGCCGCATCTGGCGCCTGCTGCACATGCTCTCCCCCGTCGCCTACCTGCTGGCGACCGTACACGGCATCTGGCAAGGCACCGACACGCAGGCCGCATGGATGGTCGGGATGTACTGGGTGTCGTGGAGCTTGACGCTGTTCATGGTCGGCCTGCGCATGCTTCCGAAAAAAGAAATCCCGGCGGCCGAATGAAGCAGCTCTTTTTGGCAAATGGTATAGCTATCTAGCTGTACCATTCTTTGCTGAACTGAGGTGGACACTCCTTTGCAAACGAACCGACTTGTCTCCGCCGAACTGGGCAGCTTGTGGCAGACCTATCAGTACGAATCGATGTCGCATTGCATCCTCACCTATTTTGACCGCACGCTGGACGACCCGGAAGGCAAGCTGCTGCTCCGGCGGCTGCTCGATCTGCAAGAAGGCCATCTGGCCGCCTTGCGCCAGTTCTTCGAGCGCGAGCGAATCCCCCTGCCGTGCGGCTATACCGAAACGGATGTCCACCCTGGCGCGCCCAAACTGTTTAACGACGCGTTTATCCTGCAATTTGTCGCGTTCATGAACCAAGTGGCGCTGGAGCAGTCGCAGATGTCGCTCTCCACCGCGCCGACCCGCGATCTGCGCCACTTCTTGATGCAGCGCCTGCATCACTACACCGAGCTGGAAGACGCCACGTTTGAGCTGTTGCTGGAAAAAGGCCTCTTCGTGCGCGCCCCGTACGTGCCGTACCCGACCGAAGTCACATTCGTGCAGGATCCGGGCTTCTTGGCCGGGCTGCTCGGCAACAAGCAGCCGCTCAACGTCCTGGAGACGGGCCATCTGTTCATCAACTCGATTCGCAACCAGCTCGGCACCCTGCTGATGACCGGGCTGATCCAGACGGTGCAGGAGCCGGAGATCCGCGAGTACTTGCTCAAAGGCAAACAGCTCGCGCGCGAGATCGCCGGGATCTTTGACAGCGTGACCAAAGAGGCCGAACTCCCCCCGGCCGCATTGATCAGCGTGGAGGTGACCGATGCGACCGAGCCGCCTTTTTCCGATCGTCTGATCCTCAACTTCGTCACGGCGCTCAACACGTACGGGCTCGGCATCTACGGCTTCTCGCTCGCCCATACGACGCGGGCCGACCTCGCGGCGCAGCTGGTGCGGATCATCGGTGAAACGGGCAAATACGGTACGGAAGGGCTGCAACTGCTGATCAAATACGGCTACTTGGAAGCACCGCCAGCCACGCCCAACCGCCAAAAGTTAGCCAAACAAGAATAGAAGACCTCGCCACAGCGCAGCGTGGCGAGGTCTTTTCTTGTGAGGCGGAACCGGCAAAACATGGTACACTGGAACAAGAAACTAGGCAAAAGGAGCCCTACTCCCATGCAGCGTCTGGCAAGTGACGGCAGGATGGTCTCGGCCCATCCTGTCGTGGTACACCCTGATTTTGCAGACCGGGTGGAGATCACGAAGATCTTCTACCTGGTCGATGGTTTGAAAGTGGCCGGTTTCATCGCCCGGCCCCTTTTGGCTGGCCATAACTGCCCCGTGCTCCTCTACAACCGGGGCGGTTACCGCTCGTTCAGCAAGCTCAACGACGCCGCGCTCGTCCGCGTCGCCGAGTACGCGGCGCGAGGCTATGTCGTGCTCGCTTCGCAGTACCGGGGCAACGGCGGCGGCGAAGGGCGCGACGAGTACGGCGGGGCCGATGTGAAAGACCTGTTCGTGCTGGCCTGGCTCGCCGAATCGCTTCCGTACGCCGATGCGTCACAGCTGTTCATGTTCGGCCATTCACGCGGCGGCATGATGACCTACCTCTGCATCCGCCACGGTCTGCCCCTGCGTGCGGCCGCCGTCGTCGCCGCGCCGACCGATCTCGCCCGCCGTCCGCTGCCGCATGCCATGGAGCAGCTCTACGGCGGCCTGTTCGGAGACCCCGCCGCGAACCCGGAGCCTTACCGCGAGCGCTCCGCGCTCTGCTGGCCGGAGCGGTTGCTGCGCGTGCCGCTGCTGATCCAGCACGGCGGGCAGGACCGTCGCGTGTACCCGGAAGAGTCCTTGCAGCTGGTCGAGCAACTGCAGGCGCACGGCGCGGAGCACAAGTTCATCCTCTACCCGGAAGGCGATCATTTTCTGCAAAACGTCCATCAGGCGCGCGACCGGGAGATCTTCAACTGGCTGGGAGGCTATGCAAGATGACCAAAAAGTATTTCGGCATCGTCCTGATCGGGATTTCCTTCCTGTTGTACGGCGCGATCTTCCTCGTGCCGTTCACCCCGTTTCCCACCGGCGTCAAAGCAACGCTGGTCGCCGGGCTCGCCATCGCCGGTGAGGTGACGTTTTGGATCGGCGGCTTTTTTGTCGGACGGGAACTGGTGAAAAAATATCGCTCGAAGCTCAACCCGTTCAAGCGGAAAACAAAAGAACCGGACATTGAAAAAGCTGACACCCCATAAGGTGCCAGCTTTTTTGCCGCCCGCTTACTTGCCCAAAAACGAGTTGAGCATCCAGACGTGTTTTTCCAGACCGGAATAGATCGCAAGCAGCATGTCGCCGGTCGGCTCGTCGCCCGATTCCTCCGCCGTTTCCATGCCCGCCTTCAGCTCGCCCATCAGCGTCTCAAAATCGCGAACGACGTTTTGCACCATCTCTTCCGCGCTTTCGGTGCCGTTCGCTTCCTGCACGGACGCCAGCTCCAGCGCTTCGCGCATCGTCGCGACCGGGCGGCCGTGCAGGGACAAGAGGCGCTCCGCCAGCTCGTCGATGTGCAGGGCGGCTTCGGTGTAGAACTCTTCGAACTTGGTATGCAGCGTAAAGAACTGCGGGCCTTTCACGTACCAATGGTAGTTGTGCAGTTTAATGTACAGCACCGTCCAGTTGGCGATCTGCTGGTTCAATACGGCAGTCAACTTGTTGCTCATGCTCACACCTCCGGCAGTATGTAGGGGGACTCACGCTGCTAGTATACCTCGCGTTGCCACACATCATCCCGCCTGCAGCCGGCCGGATCGCAAAACGAGACTGCCCTTGAAGGCAGTCTCGTTCTTTGGCTTGCAACTACTTGCCGGTGTCGAGGTTGTCGACATAGTGGTGCATCGCGTCGCGCATGAATTCGGCGAGGCCCGGTTTGATTTTTTCGTAAAACTCGGTGAAGCGCTCATCCAGCACATAGAGGTCGCCGAGCCCGCGGAAGATCTCCGGGGTGCAGTCGTAGTAGTAGTCGGTGATCGCCTGACGGCTGTCGGCGATCGCTTCCTGCACCAGCGGGTCGGCCGGGCCGTTGTGCATGTTGTCGAGGATCTGCTTCATGTTCGCTTCCTGGCGGGCGTTGATCTTCGCCCAATCGTCCTGGCTGTAGCTGTCAGCTTTCTTTTCTGCCTTCTCGACGATTTCGTCTCCGTAGCGCTCGCGTGCTTCTTTGGAGTACTTGTTTTTATGGTCTTGGATCTGTTTCATGTCGAATCCTCCGAACATTTCCTTTTCGCTCATCGTGGGTCCTCCTTCGATCGAAGCGATCGTTTTGTTGACGGTGTCGATGATGTCTTCCAGCCGCTGTTTCTTCTGCAGCAGGATCTCCTTGTGGGCCGCCAAGGCGCGCTTGCGGTCAAAATCCGGGCTGTCCAGGGTGTCCTTGATCTCCTGCAGTGAGAATCCGATCTCCCGGAAAAACAGGATCTGCTGCAGCCGCTCGAGCTCTTGCGCAGCATACAGCCGATACCCGGCTGCACTGACCTCGCCGGGCTTGAGCAGCCCGATTTCATCATAATGATGCAGCGTCCGCACGCTCACGCCCACCAGATCGGCAAGTTCTTTTACTTTGTAGGCCACACATCATCACCTCCGATGCTTCGATCTTACGCCCTCACGTTGCGTGAGGGTCAAGAGGAAAGTTGAAAAAACCTGCCCCAATTATCGGAGCAGGCTGCTAGTTACTTCCCTTGCCGGTGCTCTTGCACCGGGAACCACCCCGGGGTGTTGGCAACCCCTTTCTGAAACCAATATTCCCACCTTCCCCCAGAAAAATCAAACGGGCCGGCCCCTGAATTGCTCAGGAGCCGGCCCGTTTTGGGTGCAAGTTGTTACTTCCAGATCACCATGCCGTTCCCCAGCTTCTGATACGCATGAGGGACGGAGGCGCGCATGATGTCTTTGTACGCCCAGTAGTTGGGCGGTACATCCGACCAGCGCTGCGGCTTGTTGACGTTCAGATCGTTCCAGCCCAGCACCTTGTTGAAGATGACGACCGCTTCCGCTCGAGTCAGCGCGTTGTCCGGACGGAACTTGCCGTCCGTATGGCCGCTGAGCAGGCCCGCTTGTTCCGCGAGCAGGATCGCATTCTTCGCCCAGTGCTTGTCGATGTCGGTGAACGAAGACTTCTGCGGCGTGCCGGACAGGTCTTTCACTTTGCCAAGCACGACGGCGATCTCCGCGCGGGACATCTCCTTGTTCGGCAGGAACGTGCCATCCGGGTAGCCGACCATCAGGCCGCGCTTGGTGACTTCTGCGATTGCAGGAGCCGCCCAGTTCGAAGGGCTCACGTCACTGTAGATGGAGCCGGACGTTTCTGCTTTGATGTTGATCACACGCAGCAGGATCGAAGCCAGCTCAGCGCGCGTGATGCCTCGGTTCGGCTTGAACGTGCCATCCGGGTAGCCGGTGATGTACGGCTCGATGACACCTTCCTCCAGCACTTTCGGCTGCAGCGTGATGTTCGTCTTCACAGCAGATTGACCGACGTGAAGAACGTTGCTGCGGCCGTCGTACGTCTCGTAGCCGTCTTTTTCGGCCACGATGTAGTAGTCACCTTCAGGCAGGAGCAGCCAGCCGAACTGGCCGTCCTTGCCGGTCGTTTGACCGTTGGCGTTCTTGTTCGTCATCGGGGACAGTCGCGGCAGCTCAACTTTCGAGCCCGGGGTTCTGCCCTGGCTCTTGTTCAGCGCCGTGTCCGCCCAGTAGACGGTGACAGTCACGCCATCCACCGCTTTCTTGCTGATCGCGTCGGTCACTACGCCAAACGGATCGATGACCGATGCGCTTGCCGTCGCTTCCTTGTTGCCGTTGACGGTCAGCATCGCGGTCTCACCGGCCAGTTTCGCGCCGTTGTCGCCGAGCACATAGATCACCATGCGGTACGAGCCCGGCTCCAGCTTCTTCAGCTCGAACTTGCCATTCGCGCCGATGATGTCAACCCCGCCTTGCAGCAGCGTCTTGCCATCCGCGCTATACACGTCCGCACTGAGCTTGTTGCCGTTGCCGATCAGCTTGGTGATGTTACCAAGCAGCGTGCCTTTGACTTTGTCGTCAACGGGCGGCACATAGGCAGCGCGCGTGACAGTGATCGTGTAAGGCTTGGTCGTCAGGCCGTCTTGAGCGGTCACCATGATCGTGATCGTATTCGGACCGACGTTCAATTCGACCGGCACCGCGTTGCCGCTGTCGCGCTTGACACCGTTGACCGTCATCGTCGCACCGGCGTGACCCAGCGTCGGCGTTACGTTCAGCGTGCTGACGCTGTACGGTACCGTCACGGTGTAGGTGTCCTTGTTCAGTGCAAATGCAGGAGTCAGCAGACCTTGATTGACCGTCAGGTTGCTCAGGTTCGCGTTGGTAGACGGAAGTCCGATTGTCACAGTGATCGTATACTGATTTGCCGTATAACCCGGCGCCGTTACGTTCACTGTGATGTCTGTTGAGCCATCCAGATCGAGCGCAACTTCTACAGCTTCACCAGCTGTCGAAGTCCCGTTAACCGATGCAGCTACGTCCGTCACAGCCGGCAATGCCAGTGTGACATCAACCTTTTCAGTTCCATACGGAGCCGTCACCGCATAGGTCAAGTTGTTAGGATCAAACGTCAGACCGCCCGGTGTGACATTCAAACCGGTCAGTTTGATCAGCTCTTCCTCTGTCACGGTGATCGTGTACTGGTTCGGGGTATGGCCCGGTGCTGTCACTTGGATCGTGATCTCAGTCGTTCGATCCGCATCGAGCGTGATCTCGACCGCTCCACCGCTTGTCGCCGTGCCGTTGACCGTCACAATCGTTCCGGCAACGCCCGGCAATGTCGGTGTAACGTTCACTTTCCCCGTGTTGTGCGGCACCGTCACCGCATAGCCCTTGGTGTCTTGATCAAACGTCAGGCCACCCGGCGCATCAATCGCCAAATTGTCCAGTTTGATCAGCGGCAATGTCGTCACGTGGATCGTGTACTGGTTCGCCGTGTAGCCCGGCGCTGTCACGTCCACTACGATCGTTGCCTCGCCGCTCCCGTCGAGTGTAACTGTCGCTTTCCCGCCGACCAGCGGCGCTCCATTGACTTTTACATCCGCACCGATCACCGGCGGCAGCGTCGGAGTCACTTCCACAGTTGCCGTGCCATTCGGCACGTTGACCGAGTAGTCCGTGGTATCGGGATCGTAGGTCAGACCGCCCGGTGTGACATTCAAACCGGTCAGTTTGATCAACTCTTCCTCCGTCACGGTGATCGTGTACTGGTTCGACGTATGGCCCGGTGCTGTCACTTGGATCGTGATCTCAGTCGTTCGATCCGCATCAAGCGTGATCTCGACCGCTCCACCGCTTGTCGCCGTGCCGTTGACCGTCACAATCGTTCCGGCAACGCCCGGCAATGTCGGTGTAACGTTCACTTTCCCCGTGTTGTGCGGCACCGTCACCGCATAGCCCTTGGTGTCTTGATC
>NZ_SLXS01000015.1 GCF_004340785.1 Tumebacillus sp. BK434
CCAACTGAGCTAATGGCTCACTGGCGGAGGAAGAGGGATTCGAACCCCCGAGACGGTTACCCGCCTACTTGATTTCGAGTCAAGCTCCTTCGACCAAACTCGGACATTCCTCCGTGTCTCACCGCGTGTCTCTCGCGGCGACAGAAGTTATCTTACCACGCACATCGACAAGTTTCAAAAGAATGTTTGAAACAAAATCATACGTCTCCACAAATTATCCTGTCCAATCTCGCTCTTGCTTCGCCTCTGGGCACCTGCCCGTATTTCCTGTGAATCCGCACCAGCCCTCCCCTCCCTACATACGTTATCGTGACACCAGCACAAAGGAGCGTGCCCCAAGCATGGCGAACAGAAACCGCATCGCGCCGGACGTCGAATTGATCCCGTACTATGAATATGATCCCTCCATCCATAACATCGAATACCGCTATCTCCCCCAAGGCGCCGATGGTGCCTATACCCATTGGAACTATGACTACAACACCGATTTTGAAACACTGCCCGCCGAAGCGTCCGACTGGAGCAACGACTACCGCCAATACCCGTACGGTCCCGGCTTTTACGGTCGCCCGCGCCGCCGACGTCGCCGCCGCCGCCCGTATGCTTACGGTTATGGCTACGGACCGGGATTTGCTCCCGTTCCGCTCCCGCTGCCCTATCCGGCACCGTTCTCGCCCTTTTACGGCCCGTACCCGTTCCTGTAACAGAAAAATCCCCTTTGCCGCTCATGGCAAAGGGGATTTCTTCTTATAAAAAGTGCAGCACATTGCCCGCGCATACCGGGCACAGCGTCGGATGGTCTTCATGCTGGCCGACATGCGGCGTCACCACGCGGCAACGCTCACAAGTCTCGCCCTCGGCCGCACGAACGCGGATCGACAGGCCGGCATAAGCAACCGCATCGCCCGGCAGCTCAGCTCCCGGCTCAAACACGTTCACCTGCGACACGCCGAGCACTTCTTCGAGGCGCGGCACGCCTTGCAGCACCGCCAAAGTCGCCGCTTCCGGATAGAGGTCGACAGCGGCGGTCAAGCCTTTGCCGATCACCTTTTCCTTGCGGGCGCCTTCCAGCGCCTTCAACACCTCGTCACGCACGCGCAGGATCTCTTCCCACTTTTGTTCCAGCGCCATGTCGATGTCGAACGAGTTCGGGTCCTTCCACTGCGTCAACTGCACGCTTTCTTCCGTCGTGCCCGGCACGAACGGCCACACTTCGTCTGCCGTATGGGTCAGAATCGGCGCGACCAGTTGGGTCAGGCCGACCAGGATCTCATACATGGCGGTCTGACCGGAACGGCGCTCCGGCGCATCCGGCGCCACCGTGTACAGACGATCTTTCGAAACATCGAAATAGAACGCCGACATATCGACCGTGCAGAAGTTGTTCACCTCATGGTAGATGATATGGAAATCATATTCGCGATAGCCTTGCACCACGCGCTTGCGCACCTGTTCAAACTTGTTCAGCGCCCAGCGGTCGATCTCCAGCAACTGCTCCTTCGACACCGCATGCTGCGCCGGGTCAAATCCGTTCAAGTTGCCGAGCAGATAACGGAACGTGTTGCGGATCTTGCGGTACACTTCCGCCACCTGTTTCAAGATCGCGTCTGAGACGCGCATGTCGGAGCGGTAGTCAACCGATGCCACCCACAGGCGCAGGATATCCGCGCCGTATTGCTCGATCACTTTCAGCGGATCGACCACGTTACCGAGCGACTTCGACTGCTTGCGGCCTTCTCCGTCCAAGGTAAAGCCGTGCGAAAGTACCGCTTTGTACGGCGCAACTCCTCGAATCGCCACCGCTGTCGACAGCGAAGAGTTAAACCAGCCGCGATACTGGTCGGAACCTTCCAAATACAGATCGACCGGCCACTGCAGTTCCGGACGCGCATCGGCCACCGCCATATGCGACGAACCAGAGTCAAACCACACGTCCATCGTATCGCTCTCTTTGCGGAACGTCTTGCCGCCGCAAGAGCAGGTCAGCCCTTCCGGCACCAGTTCTTCCGCTTCTTTCTCAAACCAGATCTGCGAGCTGTGCTGTTCAAACAGATTGGCGACCTTGTCGATCGTCTCATCGTTGATGATCTCCTTGTTGCAGTCGGTGCAATAGAAGATCGGGATCGGCACGCCCCACATGCGCTGACGGGAGATGCACCAGTCCCCGCGGTCGGCGACCATGTTGTGCAGACGAACTTCGCCCCACTCCGGGCTCCACGTCACTTGCTTGATCTGCTCCAGCAGTTGATCGCGGAACTTGTCGATCGAACCAAACCACTGCTCCGTTGCGCGGAAGAACACCGGGTTCTTGCAGCGCCAGCAGTGCGGATAGCTGTGGTCGATCTCCGAAGAGGCGAGCAGATGTCCGCTCTCCTGCAGGTCGGCCATGATCTGCTTGTTCGCTTTCGTGTAGAACTGCCCTTCATACGGACCCGCTTCTTTGGTGAACTTCCCTTGTCCATTGACCGGAGCCAGCACCGGCAAGCCGTATTGCAGACCGACCATGTAGTCTTCCATCCCGTGACCCGGCGCGGTATGAACACAGCCGGTACCAGAATCCAGCGTGACATGCTCGCCCAAGATGACCAGCGAATCGCGGTCGAGGAACGGGTGCTGTGCGACCACACGCTCAAGTTCCTTGCCTTTGAACGATGCGATCACGTTCGGCTCGCCTTCCACGCCGGCCACTTTCAGCACGTCTTCGATCAGCGCATTGGCCAGCAGCAGCTTCTCGCCGTTCACGTCAACGAGGCTGTAATCAAAATCAGCTCCGAGCGCGATCGCGAGGTTGGCCGGCAGCGTCCACGGCGTCGTCGTCCAGATCACGAGGAACGACCCTTCCGGCAGCACGCCTTTTCCGTCTTTCACGGCAAATTTCACATAGATCGACGGCGACTTCTTGTCTGCATACTCCACTTCCGCTTCTGCCAGCGCCGTTTCGCAAGATGCGCACCAGTGCACCGGCTTCAGGCCTTTGTAGATGTAGCCGCGCTTCGCCATTTCACCGAACACGCGGATCTGGCGGGATTCATATTCCGGGAGCAAGGTGATATACGGATGCTCCCAGTCACCGCGCACGCCGAGGCGCTTAAACTGTCCCTTCTGACGTTCCACAAAGTCGAGCGCATAGTTTTTGCACATCTCGCGGAACTCGGTCACCGGCACTTCGTGACGGTTGATGCCTTTGTTCTTGATGATCGCATGCTCGATCGGCATGCCGTGCGTATCCCAGCCCGGCACGTACGGTGCGTCAAATCCTTCCATCGTCTTGAACTTGACGATGAAGTCTTTCAAAATTTTGTTCAGCGCATGGCCGATGTGGATATCCCCGTTGGCGTAGGGCGGTCCGTCATGCAGCACAAATTTCGGCTTGCCGGCCTGCTTCGCCTGCACTTTCTCATACAGTTTGCTTTCTTCCCAATGCTTTTGCATCCCCGGTTCCTTTTGCGGCAGGTTGCCGCGCATCTGGAACTCCGTTTCCGGCAGATTCAGCGTTTTGCTGTAGTCTGGCTTCTCCATGTCGATTCCCTCCAATTTGTACATACAAAAAAGTCCCTCAATCCCTACAAAAATAGGGACGAGAGACTTCTCATAATCTTCCGCGGTACCACCCTGGTTGCCATGACAAAGAAGCCATGACCACTCAACTGCCCGGTAACGGGGACAACTCGGTGTTGCTTACTGTCCAAAAAGGAGTTCGGCACACGACTCCCGGGTGATTTTCCCACGCTTCCCCTTTCCCGGCTCGCACCAAACCCGGTTCGCTGCAAAGGACTCCACATGGTACTCTTCCCGCTCAACGTCAAGATATAGTAAATTTGCAGTCATTATATGACACTGCAAATAGCATTGTCAAACGGAAGCCGGACTAAACATCCGGTTAGTCGTCGTTTTTCACACGAATCGTCTTGTCGTCGAGAACCTGGTCCCATTGGTCGCTGTCGATCAGTTCCAGCTGGACTTGGATCAGCGAACGGAAGCGGGCGCGGAACACCGCCGCCTGCTTTTGCAATTCGTCCAGTTCCATCGCCGCACGGCGGGACTTGGACAACGCTTCGTTCAGGATGCGGTCTGCATTTTTCTCCGCTTCCTTGATGATCAGCTGCGATTCCTTGCGGGCGTTGGACTTCACATCTTCTGCCGTCTCCTGCGCCACGATGATCGACTTCGACAAGCTTTCCTCTATGTTGTGAAAATGGGACAAGCGCTCCTCGAGCGTTGCCAGCTTTTCTTCCAAATCGCGGTTCTCGCGGATCATACCTTCGTAGTCCTTGATCACGCGGTCCAGAAATTCATTTACTTCGTCTTCATCATATCCGCGAAACGAGCGGCCGAATTCTTTGTTATGGATATCAAGCGGAGTCAAAGGCATGCTGTTGGGACCTCCTGTACTTTCTTATAAGTCGTATAAAAAGAGCCAAAATTCGCCATTCTTCCCCATTTATTTCGACGGAAAGATGGGAACTCCTGCCGAAAGTTAGAGATACTTGCCGATTTTTAATATCGTCCGGCCTTTGCGAGACTGCCCGATGATTTCGAGGATCTTCGCCCGCCCGTGCCCGCGCAAGGACAGAACATCCCCTTCCTCCACCGCCGTCGCCGGGTCGTCGATCACCTGCCAGTTCAACGCAAGCTTCCCGCTTTTGATCGGGTCGACGACTTTCGTGCGCGACAGACCAAACGACTCGCCGGCCACCGCATCCACCCGCAGCGACATCACCGTAAATTCCTTCTCCTGATAGTCCACCCGCGGCGCCAGATACGCAACAGCCGGGATTTCTTCGATATGTACAGTGGCTCGTCCGACCTGCGACAGATGCAGGCGGATAAAATCGGCGATGTCGCGCGTCACCACAAGGTCACAGCCATCCTCGTGCACCGAGATGTCCCCGATCTTGCCCCGCTTCAGTCCAAGACCGACCAGAGCCCCGAGATAGTCGCCGTGCTTCAGCTTCACATACTCACCCGGGATCTTAACCCGCAAAAAAGACAGCTCGAAATCATCCGCTTCCGGCCCCCAATAGGAAGGAACCAAGAGCGCCCGCTGTCTTTCCGCCTGCGCATGCCCGCCGGACAGGAACAACGAGACGTCCTGAGACGAGCGGGCGATGGATTCGGTGATCTTCACTTGTCTTGGATCGAGAAAATCGGTCAATACCGGCGTCTGGCGCTCATCGACGCGTTCCACCAAATCGATCGTGCGGTCCACAAACGGCCGCTCCTGCGGCCGATAATGCATCATCACATCTTGCCGTTTCATACAGACTTCCCCGCTACAGGAACAGCCATTGCAAAACGAGCACAACGCCGCTTTGCACGAACGACCAGGCAAAGATCCCGACGATCGGCGACAGGTCAAGATAGCCTCCGCCCAGCGGCAGCGGCGGAATGAAGCGGCGGAAAATAGCCAGATACGGCTCGGTCAGCTTGAACAGGATGCGGCCAAACGATGTGCGTTCCACATCGGGCACCCAGGACATCAACACGCGCGCGATCAGCACGTACGTGTAAAAACCTAACACGGTGGAGATATAGTAAATCACTTGGAGAGCCATTCAGTCACCTCGATTGAAATTTGTTGTGCGCCTGCTGCGATTGCTCCTGCTGCTCAGAGATCATGTCCGAAATCGTGCCTTGGATATCCACGTTCTCCGGCGCGCACAAGAAGATGTTATGGCCGAGCTTTTGCATCGTCCCATTTAAAGCATACGTGCAACCGCTGATAAAATCCACGATTCGTTTCGCCGAATCTGGGGAAGTTTTGTGAAGATTGACCACCACCGGGCGGCGATTGCGCAGATGATCGGCGATCGCCTGCGCGTCATCATACTTTTCCGGCTCGGCCAGATAGACGCGCACCTGCTTTTGCGTGTGCAGCGACACCACCGTGCCTTGGCGTTTCAGCGGCACGACTCCGTCCGCCTGTGCCTGCTGCTGCCCGTGCTCTTCATACTCTTCTTCGCGGCGCTGTTCTTGCGGCTCTTCATCGACGAGCCCGAGAAACGACATCACTTTCGAAAACATAAGCTACCACCTCCGCTAAGGTTTTACCAGCACGCTGCCGATGCGTACGAGCGTTGCTCCTTCCTCGACAGCCGTCTCAAAATCGCCCGACATCCCCATCGACAGCTCCTGCGCGTCCGCCGCGAGCAGACCCTGTCCGAGCAGAGCGTCGCGCAGTTCCCGCAGCCCCCGAAACACAGGACGCACCGCTTCCGGGTCCTCGGCGACGGGCGCCATCGTCATCAGCCCGCGTATGGCGAGACCCGGCAACTCCTTCGCCGCCTGCAAAAAGCCGGCCACCTCCTGCGGCGCAAGGCCGCCTTTTGACTCCTCGCCCGACACGTTGACCTGCACCAGGCAAGGCACGACCAGCCCTGCCGCCACCGCGCGCTTGCTGATCTCCTTCGCCAGCGACAAGCGGTCGAGCGAATGGATCATCGCAAAATGGCCGAGCACGTCTTTGACCTTGTTCGTCTGCAGATGCCCGATAAAATGCCAGCGCACCCCCGTCACTGCGGGAATCGCTTCCAGCTTCGGAGCGGCGACCGATATTCGATTCTCACCGAGGTCATGGAGTCCGGCCTCGATCAAACTTCTCGTCTCTTCAACACCGACATATTTGGTGACCCCGACGATCTTGACATCCTCCGGGTCGCGGCCGGCGCGCGCACAAGCCTGCGCGATGCGTTCCTTCAGTTCAGCAAGCCGTTTTTGATACACCTCAAAGCCTCCTGACACCATGCTTTCGCGTTGCAATAGGTATATATACGCTCAGTTGCCCGCCTTTTCCTGCAACAGCGCGATCACTCCTGCATGCCGCCCCGTTTTGCCCTGCTCCCTGCGGTGCGAAAAATAAGTGTCGACACGACAGCTCGTGCAGTGATCCTCGCGCAAAATATGCTCGGGCAGCACACCCGCCTCGAGCAGCGCCAGCTCGTTCGCCTTCCACAGATCGAGCTGACTTCGCCCGTTCCCGTTCGGGGACAAAAGAGCATCTGCCGCCTCCCCGAACGCTTCCTGCACGGCACCGATCACCGGACCGTCCACCTCATAACAGCACGCGCCGATCGACGGGCCGATCTTCACGAAAAGATCTTTCGGATCACATCCGTACTGCTCCGCCATTTTCGCGACCGTTTTCGCCCCGATCTTGGCGACCGTGCCTTTCCAGCCGGCATGCGCGGCGCCGATGGCGCCCTTTTGTTCGTCCCACAGCAAAAGCGGCACGCAGTCGGCCGCGTAGGTGGACAGCGCGAGGCCCGGCACGTTGGTGATCAAAGCGTCGGTGTCGGGCAGCACGTCCGACTGCGCTCTGGCACCGCGCCCTTTCAGTTCTTGGGTGACGACCGTCACCGTCGAGCCATGCACCTGATTCCCGGCCACCCAAGCGTCGAGCGGCACGCCCACTTCCTGTGCAATCCCTTCGCGGTTCTGAAGCACCTGCCGCGGATCATCTCCGACATGCAGGCCGAGGTTCCCGCCGTGACGGGTCGTAAAACAGGCAACGATGCGCGATTCGCTCACAGTTCTCATCCTTTCCATCTCACACCCAAATCGTACCACACCGCCAAGAGAAAACGAAAGGGACTCCATTCTTATCCGCTAAGAATGAAATCCCCCGCGTTCAATACCCGCCGGAACTGGAACTGGAATTCGGCGGCAAGTACGTGGGCTCGGTGCGCAGATCGACGAGGATCACATCCGCACCGATTTTGACGATTGAACTCCACGGAATCACAATGTCCTGCGAGTTCCCAAACATCCCCAAGAAACGTCCGCCACCAGGCACGATGATCGCCCGAATCACTCCGTTCTCCATGTCAACATCGAGATCGCACACCTGGCCGAGGCGTTTCCCGTCTGAGAGACTGACCACGTCTTTCGCTTGCAGATCGGAAATCTTCATCATAGAGGCAATCGCTCCCCGTTTACGGTTTGGCCTACTTATATATATGTCTGAAGCGCAAAATATGGGCAAAAATAAAAAAGCCGCGCAGACGGCGCGACTTTGCTCTCGATGTTCAGGTGCGTATGAATTTGTGCATGTGGTTGATCGCCGCTTTCTCCAGGCGGGAGACTTGCGCTTGGGAAATGCCGATCTCATCGGCGACTTCCATCTGCGTCTTGCCTTCGAAAAACCGCATCGACAAGATGCGCTTTTCGCGATCATTGAGCTTTTGCAAAGCTTCGCGGATGGAGATTTCTTCGACCCACAGCGTGTCTTGGTTCTTTTCGTCAGAGAGCTGGTCCATCACATAGATCGGGTCGCCGCCGTCATGGTAGATCGGCTCAAACAGCGACACCGGATCTTGGATCGCATCCAGCGCGAACACGACATCTTCTTTGGGCACGTCCATCGCTTGGGAGATCTCCACAATCGAAGGTTCACGCAGGTTCTGGTTGGTCAGACTGTCGCGGACTTGCAACGCCTTGTAGGCGATGTCGCGCAGGCTTCGGCTGACGCGAATCGGATTGTTGTCGCGCAGATATCGTCTGATTTCGCCAACGATCATGGGAACCGCGTAGGTTGAGAACTTGACGTTCTGAGAGAGGTCAAAGTTGTCAATCGCCTTCATCAGTCCGATGCAGCCGACCTGAAACAGGTCGTCCACATACTCGCCGCGGTTGTTGAAGCGCTGGATCACCGACAACACCAGACGCAAGTTGCCATTGACCAGCTCTTCCCGGGCAGACAGGTTGCCGGACTGTAGGCTGACGAACAATTCTCGCATCGCTGCATTGGTGAGAACGGGAAGTTGGGCTGTGTTGACTCCGCAAATTTCAACTTTGTTTCGTTTCATATGTAACTCCCTCCATTCAAGTCCGCCACGGTTGTAGACAGTATTACCAAGGGAGGGAGAAATATGCACTACAGCATTTTGTTGAATTCTTTGCGCAAGCGCTTGATGATTCGCTTTTCCAAACGTGAAATATAGGACTGGGAGATGCCGAGCAGGTCGGCGACATCCTTTTGCGTCATCTCTTTGCCGTCGGTCAGTCCGAAGCGCATTTCCATGATCTTGCGCTCGCGGTCGGTCAGCTTCTCCAGCGCTTTGTAGAGCAGCTTGCGGTCGACCTGTTCCTCGATGTTGCGGTAGATCGTGTCGTTTTCCGTGCCCAGCACGTCAGACAGGAGCAGTTCATTGCCGTCCCAGTCCACGTTAAGCGGTTCGTCAAACGACACTTCGGAGCGGATCTTATTGTTGCGGCGCAGGAACATCAGGATCTCGTTTTCGATGCAGCGCGACGCGTAGGTGGCCAGCTTGATCTTTTTTTCCGGGTCGAACGTGTTGACCGCTTTGATCAGCCCGATCGTGCCGATCGACACGAGGTCTTCGATGTTGATGCCAGTGTTTTCGAATTTGCGCGCGATGTAGACGACAAGGCGCAGATTGCGCTCGATCAGCACGGCGCGCACGCCTTCGTCTTTCGTCGGCAGCTTGCCGAGCAGGTACTCCTCCTCTTCGCGGGTCAGCGGTGGGGGCAGCGCTTCACTGCCTCCTACATAATAGATCTCCTCCGGCGTTCCACCGAGGCGAAACAGCAGGTTTAAAAAGAAGATCCGGGCTTGCAGACGCAGCTTGATTGGCAATGGCAACTTCATAGAGCAGATCGTCTCCTTTCCTTCCACGTTAACTCGCAGCACTGTCCGCGTTCCATTCCTCCCGCACGTCCCCTTCCCCCTCGAGCATCGCAGGATGCAAGATCGCGCGGTACGAGCCGTCTGCCGCCAGCGCTTTCGGGTTCAGCCCGATCAGCACGCGCGTGCAGTTGTGCTCCTTTTCTTGGCTGCGCAAGATCACAAGGCTTGGTTTGAACGCCAGCAGCATCCCCATCGTCCCGCCGACCCCGCGGTACGGCACCAGCCGGAATTTGGCGTGCCAGTCATCCTCCATCGCGATCTCGCCGAGCGACAGCGCGATGTCTGAGCCTTTCATCAACTCTGCTGTCAGTTCGACCGGCAGGAGGCTCTGAAACAGCTCCCAGTCGGCCACCATGACCGGCGTGCGCGAAAGCGGGTCGGTCAAGGCGTTGCCGGTGTCGAGCAGCCCGGTAAACAGCACCGACTCCCCGCCCAGTTGCACCTCCACCTCCCAGAAATTCATCTCGCGCTGCTTGCTGCGGGCCAGGCGGTTCCAGGCGCTTCTCCCGAGCAGCCAGGTCAGCGGCAGCGCGAGCACGACCAGCCATAATTTCGTCTGTTGCAGCCAGACGGCGCCGCCATGCACCAGCACCAGTCCGTTTTGCACCCCTGTGCTGCCAAAAAAACTGTTCGCCGCATAAGCCGCCCCGCCCGTCAAAAACGAGGCAAGGTAGAACAGGCCCAGCAGTTTGCCAAATTCGAACAACCCTTTGGGCCGAAATGCGATCCAGACCATCAAAATGGAAAATAGCAGTTTGCTAAAAAACGTCAAAAAGGCCGACATCGCAGGAAAGAACAAAAAAAGAGCATAGGACGCTCCGATAGCAGACGCGCCGATCGTCCGCCACCACTTGAGACGACGGCGCGCTAAAAACGCCGTCACCAGCAAGATGAACCCGTCCACGCCAAAATTGAGCAACCAGATGACATCAATGTAGACGACGGGCAATGCACTCACCACCAAATAGGTTCGCCGATTGCCCTCAGTATAGTACAAGTCTATTGCGGAGGGTGTCAGAACTTGACACCTCCGGCACAAAAAATTCCGACAGCATCTGCCGCTTCGACAGCAAGCCGTTACCGCGCTGGCAACGGAAAATGGAAGCGCAAAAAACCGACTTGGGATTCCCAAGTCGGTTTCATTCGTTGGTGCGGTCGAGAAGACTCGAACTTCCACGGGTTGCCCCACACGCCCCTCAAGCGTGCGTGTCTGCCATTCCACCACGACCGCATGTGCAATTGTCTTTCGCAGGACTTATCGTATCATATGAGAATGGACTGCTCAATGTGCTTCTGCCCTCATCAGATGAAAACAAGTCCGCCCTGCGTCGTCACAGGGCGGCTTTTTTTATTTTTTGACCAGTTTTCCGTCGCTCAGCTCCCACACCTCGCTGGCATATTCAGCGACAATCGGGTCATGGGTGACGAGCACAATCGCCACGCCGGAGCGGTGCATCTGCTGGAGCAAGGCCAGTACCTCGCGGGTCGTTTCGGCGTCGAGATTGCCGGTCGGCTCGTCGGCGATCAGCAGACGGGGCCGATTGGCGAGCGCGCGGGCGATGGCGACGCGCTGCTTCTGCCCGCCGGACAGTTCGTCCGGGTAGCGGTCCGCTTTCTCCGCCAGTCCCACTTCCCGCAGCGCTTCGAGCGCGCGTTCCCGACGCTGCTGCTTGTTGTGCTTGCCGCTGTAGGCCAGCGGAATCTCGACATTCTCCAGCGCCGTCATGTCACGCACCAGCTTAAAATCCTGAAACACAAAGCCGATCCGCTCGCGGCGCAGCAGCCCGTACGCTTTTTCCGGCAACGTCGACACGTTTTGTCCTCCGACCCACACCGTCCCTCTCGACGGCCGGTCGAGCAGTCCGATCAGGTTGAGCAGTGTCGATTTTCCTGCGCCCGATGTGCCGATGATAGCTAAAAAGTCTCCCTCCCTGATCTCCAGCGACAAATCTTGCAGCACAGGTACCGCCACGCTTGCTGTGCGGTATGTTTTGCTCACGCTGCGCAGTTCGATCATGCAGACTCACCTCTCCTGTTGTAAAGCATCGGTCAAACGCACCTGGCGCAGTCCGAAAAACGGAAGCAGCGTACACAGCCCGACAAGGGTCACCGCCAGCAGGGCCGCGCCGTCGCCGAGCCCAAAACCCCACGCCGATTCGACATCATTTAATGTAAGAAAAACATTGGCGCATCCTGTCGCCATGAGCAGCGCCGTTCCGCCGATGATAAGAAATTGGAGCAGTTGCACGAGGAGCAAGTCGCCGCGGCTGGCCCCGTACACCATGTGCACCGCCCACTCGTGCCGTTTGGATAAAAAGTGGATCAGGTTGATCCCGAGCACGCCCAGCGTCCCGATCAGCAGAATCATGCCGGCAAAAACCAGAAACATCGACGCAAGCTGACCGGCCTGTTCGATCGCTTCTTCTTGCAGCTCCAGCACTTGCCGGAAGCTGTACTCCCAACTCCCGCTCCCGATTTCTTTCAGGGATTTCAGCAGCCGGGCGCGGTCTCCCGCTTGAAACTCAGGCATCGCTTTCAGCCAGATCTGACGCTCCCCGTCGGCAGTCGGCGCTTCGGCCGGAACGACAAGTACTGCGCCGGGAAGGAAACGGTACATGTCGCTCAAACTGTCGAGCACTTCCCGCTTCAGCGGTCTGGCCGCACCGGTCTGCACGAGATGTGTACGCAACTGTACCTGTGCAGGAAGCTTTTCTTGCAGCACCGGTGAGATCAACGCGACAGGCGCTTGTGCATACCCCATCGCGCCGGCCGTTTCCCTAAAAAGGGACTGCTCCATCTCGATCAGCATGACCGGCTCCGTCACACCTTCCGTATGCAGCTCGCTTCGAGTCGCCTGATAGACCTGATAGCGTCCGGCCGACTGCTGCTTGAGCAGTTGCACCTGCTCCGTTGTGATCGGTTCTGTCGGCCGCCAGGAGCCGGGTAGCACCTCGCCCATCCACGAAGCGCTGATGTGGTAGAGGTCGGAGCCGAATGCATCACGGTACGCGGTGAATTCCTGCTGTTTGCTTTGATACATGCCAAGCGACGCCTGCACGATCAGAAGCGACAGAAACAGCTGAATCCACAATAGCCAAGCCTTTCCTTTGCGCCGCTTCAGTTGTTGCAGCGCCTGTTCCCACAGATATGACATCACTTCACCCCCTGAGCGCTTGCAGCAGATCATTGCGTTTGATCCTGCGCAACGCCAGCCAGCCGAGCGCGCCTGCGGTGAGCAGCACCATCAGAATCAAGCCGCCAAAGACCGCCGGGGACAGGCGGATGGCAAGCCCGAAACGGCTCAACAGCTGCTGCAGCAGCCAGAGCACCGGCACCAGCAAGCCGAGTGCTGCCAGCGAGCAGATCAGCGTCTCCCCATACACCTGACGCTGCAGATTCTGGTGCGTGGCGCCGAACGTATAGGCTATCGCCCACTTCTGCTGTTCTTTTTCGTATTTGTAGATCAGAAACGAGACGGTGTTGAGCAAGGTGAAGAGAAGCAACAGAGCGCATAAGACCAGCGAGATCAATAGACTTGAGTAATGCCCCGACATCTGCTCACCCACCACATCCTCATAGGTCCGCCAGATAAAACCGGAATTCAACCCGCGCAGCACACCCTCCGCCGCCGCGAGCACCGGTTTCGGCTCCCCTTCCACCTGTAGAATGATCTCCATCGCGACGGGAAAGCGGCCGGATAGCGGCCCGTGTGCAGCATCGATCACCGGAAACATTCCGTCATGCGGGATCAGTCCGGCCACGGTAAACGCTTCACCCGCAAGATAGACCTGCTGCCCCACCGGGTCTGACTCAAATGGAAACAGAATGTTCGCATATTTAGGGGTAAGCAACAGCTGATTCGGCTGCCGAAACAATCGCTCCTGCAACTCCCGGTCGACTCCGCGCAGCGCAAGCAGATCTTCAGTAGCCCAGGTGACCGGCACGCCGCTGATCGCCTTGTCGGTATCGGCCGTAAATATGGCGTTGCTCTCGATCGCCACAGCGGTCACGCCGGACAGTGCGGCCAGCTTTTTCCGAGTCGGTTCCGCCTGATCGTAATAAAGCGACGGCCCGATTTGCAGATTCGTCTGGTAGAGGCTGTCCCCGATGAAAAAGCGTTTCATCAACTGATCATACGTGCTGGAAAACAAGCCGAAGTTCACAGCAGGCAGGACAAGCCCGGCCAATAGCGACATCGTGATGAGCAGAGAAAGCAGCGGCCGCCTGACGACGGAGCGCCATGCCTGCTCCAAGTCATACTGCCACATCAGGATCACCTCCTAGGTTAGTACTACTAAATCATTTCATTTTGGAAAAATCAACCATTTTATGCGATTTCTTACTCTTCCCGCATATGCTCTACTGTTGGACGTGCTGTATCAGGAAAAAGACTCATCCATTCCGGAATGTTTTTATTAAAAAAATTAATCAAAAGGACTAGTCATGCGAGACTATTTATGTCATATTTGACATGTAAAATAATGTCGAAATATGAAAGGGAGGCTGAATTAATTGACGACCGCGAAGATTGTGAAGTGCGCCATTCACCCTGCGATCGGAATTGCCCGCGTCGGGAACAGCCCTGATCAATATTTTATCGGTCCGGAAGTCCCGGGCATCCTCGATTCCCCTGCTGCAGGCTACAAAGACGAGCATGGCCGCATCAAGCGCCAAGCTGCCCGCTTCCGCATTTACGGGCTGGACAGCGCAGGCAATGTGGTGCGCGAACTCTCCATGACGGACAACGATGTCGATTCCATCTCCTGGACCGTGCATCTGGCCAATAAAAAAGCTGCCTGGTACAACTTCGATCTCGCCCTTGACATCCCCGTCGCCGCCGAGCTCAAGTCCAACCTGCGCAACAGCTATCTGCAAACGCCGGAAGAGCGCGCCAAACTGATCATCGACCCCGGTTCGCGCACGCTGAGCGCACCGAACGAACAGGCACGCTTCGACACTGGCACCTTCCAAGACACGAAAGTCGAGCTTGGCGAGATCTTCACCGACTCGACCGGCCATCTGGTCGTGCTCGGAGGGTTCGGCCATTCCAGCTCCCCCGACGGCAGCGACGTTTACACGTTTGCCAACAACGACGGCTGGCATGATGACACCTCTGACGGTCCGGTCAGCGCTCGGGTGGTCATCGACGGGGAAGAGCTCGAAGTCGAACCGGCTTGGGTGATCGTCGCCCCGCCCGATTTCGCGCCGGGCATCTACGGCGTGGTCACGATGTATGACATCGCGCTGGAGGCGGCGCACAGCCTGCATCCTGTGCCGATCGAAGTCTCGTTTGCCAAACACATTCTGCCGATCTTCACACGCTTTTCGCTCACCCAATGGGTCAACGAAGGCTTCTACCGCGAATTTGGCTACAAGGCGCCGTGGGATTTCCTCAACCCGGAACTGCTGCAGCATCTGGCCGACCCGTCTGCTGAGATGCGTCCGCTGCGCCAGGAAATTTTTGAAAAGTTCCGTCACCCCAGCTATGAAAAAATGGAACGGGACGCGTGGCCGCCCGTCTACGGCGACGGCATGGACGTTCCGGCGTACAACCCGCGCAACTGGTTGACGATGACCCGTTTGCAGTACGCATGGCTGGAACAGTGGGCGCAAGGCAATTTTATCTCCGATTATTCCGAGACGGCCGCTGCCCCGGCGCAGCGGCTTGAAGATCTCCCGCTGGCCGACCGGCCGCACGCTCTGGACGAAGCGGCGCTGGAATGGGCTCTGGGCGGCGCTTTCCACCCCGGCTGTGAAGCGACATGGCCGATGCGCATCCTCTCCCTCTACAGCGCTCCGTTCCGGATCAAGCATGCACCGCCTGGCAAACGCGAAGACTTTGGCCCCGTGCTGACCGCCGAGATCGCGCTCGGTGCAGATGGCCCGCTGAGCGGCGGCAGTTTGCCAGGTGACCTCACGCGCTGGATGGCTGTGCCTTGGCAAACAGACACGGCGAGCTGCCGTTCCGGCTATGAGCCGAAGATCAATAAATACCTCCCCACCTTCTGGCCGGCGCGCGTGCCGAATCACGTGCTCAGTGAGGAGAACTACAAGATCGTCATGAATGAGAACTTGACCATGCCGGAGCGCCAAGACGCCTTCGACACACGCACCGACTGGCTGGAAGCGTTCCCGTCGTCGACCAAGAACCTCAACCGTTTTGTGGAAGACTGGTACAAAGTCGGCGTGATCGTCCGCCAAGACGGACCGGCCGACACCAAGCGCTTCCCATCCTCGATTCATGTGGAAATGGGGAACGAACTGAAGACAAAGTGATGGAGCGCGTCCAAATCGCCATCCTCGGCGGCGGAACAGCAGGTTCTGCCGCCGCCTATCTGCTCAGCCGGGCGGGGGTGTCCACACAGGTCCTCGATCGTCCTCAGCAGCCGGGGTGGAAGATCGGCGAGGGGCTGCCTCCGTCCTCGAGCGCTCTGTTTCGGCGGTTGGGGCTCTGGGAACACTTTCTGGCGGACGGTCATCTTCCCTCCTATGGGAACCGCTCCGCATGGGGGGCGGAGCAGTTCGCCGAACAGCATTTTATCTTCGACCCCAACGGACACGGCTGGCACGTCGACCGGGAAAAATTGGACATGATGCTGGCCGAATCTGCGAGGCTGCAGGGGAGCAGACGCGTGGCGATCAACGGGCTGCACGAGGTGCGCAAAACGGAAGCCGGGTGGGAGCTCGGGACAGCGGACGGTCAGCAGCTTGCGGCGGAATGGGTGATCGACGCGAGCGGTCGCAGCAGCCACTTTGCGTCTCGTCAAAACGTCCGGCGTACGGCTTATGACCAGTTGGTCGCGGTCGCCGGGTTGTACACGGCCCCACACGATGAAGATCAGGACAGTATGACGATGATCGAAGCGGTCGAAGGCGGCTGGTGGTATACGGCGCTGTTGCCCGGACGCAAGCGCGTGTTTGCATATCTGAGCGACGGAGACCTGCCGGTGACGAAGGCGGTGCGGGAGGAAGCAGCCTGGCAGCAGCTTTTGCTGGAGGGCACTCAGATCGGGCGCTTGGTGCAACAGCACCGCTATCGGCTGACCGTTTCGCCGCGCATGGTAAGCGCCAACAGCTCTGCGCTGTCCACAGCGGTTGGCGACCGCTGGCTGGCGATCGGTGATGCGGCAGCCGCTTACGACCCGCTCTCTTCGCAAGGCATCCTGATGGCGCTGGGCACGGCGACGGAAGCGTCGGAGGCGCTGCTGGCCCACTTCCGCGGCGACCCGTCCGCGCTGTCCGCCTATGCCGGCTTTCTCTCGGGGATGTATCAGGAGTACCTGAGCGCTCGCGATCACTACTATGCGATGGAAACGCGGTTTCCGCACGCTCCATTCTGGCAGCGGCGCCAGCAAGCAAAAAGGCTCGATCCATAATGGATCGAGCCTTTTTATCTGGTGCGGTCAAGAGGACTTGAACCTCCACGGGGTTGCCCCCACAAGAACCTGAATCTTGCGCGTCTGCCAATTCCGCCATGACCGCATGTG
>NZ_SLXS01000016.1 GCF_004340785.1 Tumebacillus sp. BK434
CCCACACGGTCAACGTGGTAAGACCCCTTGTAGAAGACAAGGTTGATAGGCTGGAGGTGGAAGCGCCGTGAGGCGTGCAGCTGACCAGTACTAATAGGTCGAGGGCTTATCCTAAGTAAGTCTACACTCACTATTCGCTATTCAGTTTTTGGGGAACACCCCATATCTAGTGGCAATGTCGTGGAGGCCACACCTGTTCCCATCCCGAACACAGAAGTTAAGCTCCACAGAGCCGATGGTACTTGGACCGCAGGGTCCTGGGAGAGTAGGACGTCGCTAGGCAATAGAGAAAGATCCGATCTTACGCAGATCGGGTCTTTTTTGTTGTCACAAAAACCCATAGACGGATATACCATGTAGGTGTAACGTTCGGGAGAATTTTGCTTCGAAAAGGAGATGAATGGTTTTGTACTACAATTGCTGTGATGATGACTTTCGGCAAATACAGAATCCATATGTGGGCCCAAAGGGCGGCCAGCCTTTGATGCAACCGACGAAGATGCCGATGTACCAGCCAGGTCTGATGCAACAACCGTTCCTGCAACAGCCGGGCCTGGTGCAGCAACCCGCTATGGTCCCGCAGCCCGGCATGACCGGCGCCGCACCCGGCGGATTTCAAGTAGGTGCTCCAGCGGTCGCCGAGGAATCCTATATCGAAAACATCCTCCGCTTCAACAAAGGGAAAATCGGCACCTTCTACTATACGGTCGAAGGCAGCAAAGAGTGGAATTCGGTCGTCTTCCGTGGCCGCGTCGAAACGGCAGGTCGTGACCATATCATCTTGAGCGATCCGAAGACGGGCCGCCGCTTTCTGCTCCTGATGGTCAATCTGAGCTGGGCGGAGTTCGAGGAGCCGATCAACTATCCGAACATCCCCGTGCCGCAACAAGTCAAGGCGATCCTGACCGACGGCGACATGCCGACCTTCCCGAGCGCCCGCAATGAACAATCGCAAGGCTAAACCACATGAGAACAGGGCCTCCGCACAGCATCAACAGCGGAGGCCCTGATTCTTTACAGGGTATGGACACTCTGTTACACTGGCTGATGAGGAAAGAATCACCAAGCTAGCCTGCATGCCGGATACACATACTAGAGGTACTTGCGTGTGCAGTCTGTGCATTACATAACAGGTTCAAGGAAGGGGTTTCCTAATGACTGCAAACATTGAGCAACTTGCAATCAACGCGATCCGCACGCTGTCGATCGACATGATCGAAAAGGCAAAATCCGGCCACCCGGGTCTGCCGATGGGCGCTGCGCCGATGACCTACGAACTGTGGACCAAACACTTGAGACATAACCCGGCCAACCCGGCTTGGATCGACCGCGACCGCTTCATCCTCTCGGCCGGCCACGGCTCCGCACTGCTCTACAGCATGCTGCACCTGACCGGCTATGGTCTGGAAATCGAAGAGCTGAAGAACTTCCGCCAATGGGGCAGCAAAACGCCGGGCCATCCGGAATTCGGCCACACCGCTGGCGTGGAAGCGACCACCGGTCCGCTCGGACAAGGCATCGCGATGTCGGTCGGCATGGCGATGGCAGAAGCGCACCTCGCCGCGACCTACAACCGCGAAGGCCATGAGATCATCGACCACTTCACCTACGCCCTCTGCGGCGACGGTGACCTGATGGAAGGTGTGGCTTCCGAAGCGATCTCCATGGCCGGCCATCTCGGCCTTGGCAAGCTCGTCGTGCTCTACGATTCGAACGACATCTCCCTCGACGGCCAGCTCTCCATGGCCTTCACGGAAAATGTGAAGATGCGCTTCGAATCGATGGGCTGGCAGTACCTCCGCGTCGAAGACGGCACCGACATCGCTGCGATCGGCCAGGCGATCCGCGAAGCCCAAGCGGACAAACAGCACCCGACCCTGATCGAGATCCGCACGATCATCGGCCACGGCTCTCCGAACCGCGCCGGCACGAACAAAGTCCACGGCGCACCGCTCGGTGAAGAAGAAGCCCGCCTGACCAAAGAAGTCTACGGCTGGCCGCACGAGCCGTTCCACGTGCCGTCCGAAGTCAGCGAACACTTCCGCTCCGTACAGGCGGCAGGCAGCCAAAAAGAGGCGGAGTGGAACGAACGCTTCGCAAGCTACGAACAAGCCTACCCGGAACTGGCGCAACAGCTCACGCAGGCGATGAAACACGAACTGCCTGCAGGCTGGGATCAGCACATCCCGGTCTACCAGCCGGACGCACCGCAACTGGCGACGCGCGAAGCATCGGGCGCTGCGCTCAACGCGATCGCGAAGAGCCTCCCGTCCCTCTTCGGCGGCTCGGCCGACCTGGCGGGCTCGAACAACACGACGCTGAAAGACTACCCGGTCTTCGATCAGAACAACTACGCCGGCCGCAACATCTGGTTTGGCGTGCGCGAGTTCGCAATGGCAGCGGCGATGAACGGCATGTCCGTGCATGGCGGCGTGCGTCCGTACGGCGGCACCTTCTTCGTGTTCTCCGACTACCTGCGCCCGGCCGTACGCCTCTCCGCGCTGATGAAGCAGCCGGTGATCTACGTCCTGACCCACGACTCGATCGCGGTCGGCGAAGACGGCCCGACCCACGAGCCGGTCGAGCATCTCGCCGCGATGCGCGTCATCCCGGGCCTCGTCACGCTCCGCCCGGCCGATGCCAACGAAACGATGGAAGCGTACCGCTTTGCCCTGTCGCAAACGGATGCGCCGGTCGCGATGGTGCTGACCCGCCAGAAGCTGCCCATCCTCCAAGGCACCGCAGAAAAAGCGCGTGAGAGCCTGAGCAAAGGCGCGTACGTCCTCTCCGACGCTGCCAACGGCCAGCCTCAGGTGATCCTGATCGCCACCGGCTCCGAAGTGGCGCTGGCGGTCAAGGCGCAGCAAGCGCTCGCCGAAAAGGGCATCGCAGTGCGCGTCGTCTCCATGCCGAGCATGGAGTTGTTCAACAAGCAGTCCAAAGACTACAAAGACTCCGTGCTTCCGCCGTCCGTCAAAGCGCGCGTCGGCATCGAAATGGGCACCACCTTCGGCTGGGAGCGCTATGTCGGCGACAACGGCGTGGTGATCGGCATCGAAACGTTTGGGGCTTCGGCACCGGGCGACCGGGTGATCGCCGAGTATGGCTTTACCGTCGAAAACGTGATCGATCACGTCAACAAAGTTTTGTAAACAACTGCCAATATTCTGCCAACAGAACCACGAACAGAACAGGCACCCCAACCGCCGTCACGCCAGTCGTGACGGCGGTTTTTCCACTTGTGATCTTCTTCACAAATCGTTCACTCTTGGTGTGCGAAATGTCATACCTGACCCCAGGTAAAAGGTGTATGATGAGATTGTAAATAAAGGAGGCGTAAGCAATATGAAAAAAATTGCATTGATTGCTGCGACGGCTGTCGCATTCGGCATGATCATGACCGGCTGCGGTTCCGATGAGAAGGCAGCAGACAACACGAACAACTCCACTGAACAAAACAACTCTGGTTCCACCGATACCAATAAGAACACCGAAACGGCAACCGGCAACGAGCAAGTGGTCAACGTGACCGCATCCAACTGGAAATGGGAACTCGACAAGACCGAAGTCAAAGTCGGCCAACCGGTAAAACTCGTCGTCACCGGCAAAGAAGGTCTGCACGGCCTGACCGTCATGGGCGCAGATGCGAAGATCAAGAACATCCCGCCGGGCAAGACGGAGACCGTCACCTTCACCCCGGAAAAAGCGGGCGAGCTGAAACTGGTCTGCACCGTGTCCTGCGGTACCGGCCACAGCACCATGTCGACCGCCATTAAAGTTGTAGACTAACAGAACCCCTACGATCACAGCATACGATCACATACCTAACAACCCATGCGCTTGCAAACGCATGGGTTGTTTGCTTTTTGACAATTTGGCGAACGCCTTGTAACTTAGACATGCACTTCCACGTCTTTCCATATAGTGATGGAGATGGAGGGGTGCAGGGTGAACAAGAGGAAGAAAAAGAGACGGTGGGTGCTGACATTCACCGTGACAGGTCTGCTGACGGCGGCCGCCGTAACGGGCGCGTATTGGCAGGCAGGAGGCTTTTCCAAACCGGTCGTGCAGCCGGCCGAAGCAGCCACCGCTCCGCCGCAAACGTCAGCCCCGGTCCGGCCGCAGCCGATCCGACCGGAAGATGAAAAATTTGTCCCCGTTGAAACCGTGATGCTCACGCCGCAAGACAACCACACACAGCGCGCGATCCACGACCAATACCAAGCGTATCTGCAGCAACTGCCCGCAGCCACCGGCGAACTGGTCGGCTCGTTTCAGACCTCGCTGGCCGGGCACAGCGCCGAAGGGCGGGTGAAAAACATCATGCTCGCCAACGGCAAGCTAAACGGGCGCATCCTGTTGCCGGGGGAAGAGCTGTCATTCAACAACACGCTCGGCGACTCCAATGACCCCGCCGGCGGCTGGCAGCTGGCGACGGTGATCATCGGCAAGAAATTCGAACAGGGCTACGGCGGCGGGATCTGCCAGGTGTCGTCCACGCTGTACAACTCGGTGCTCCGCGCCGGGCTTGGCATCGTCGAGCGCTACACGCACAGCTTGCCGGTCGGCTATGTTCCGCCTGGGCAAGATGCGACCGTCTCCTATCCGGAACTTGATTTCCGATTTGTCAATTCGTATGAAGCACCGGTCAAAATCGAAGCGTCCATCGTCGAAGGCATGGTGGTATCGAAACTGTATCGACTGCCCGCCTTCCAATACGACCCGGACAACTAAAAAAGCCGTCAGCAGGTCCTAACTGCTGACGGCTTTTATTACTGCTTGAGAAACACCAGATCACTGAACGCCACCGCCATGCCGCAGCGCAGCATGTTCCGATGGCTGGAGCTGTTGTAAGCCGCCTGGCTGACGACGAGGTCACAGCCCAAGCGCGCCGCATCTTGCATCCGCCGGTAGATCAGCGCCTGCTGCAAGCCGCGCCCGCGATACTGCGGAAACGTGGCGGCTGTGCACAGCGAGCCCATCCGATCATGGAGGAACATCATCGCCACACTTGCCGGAACCCCGTCCACCAACGCGAGGTAATAGTGGTAGTCAGGGTTGTTTGCTGCGATCAGCCGGTTGCTGTGCGCGATCGCGTCCGCCCGCTCTGCCGGCAAGCCCATCGCCTCCGTATAGGTCATGGCAAACAGGCCGATCTCCTCAAACGCCAGCTTTTGCACCGTCACCCCGTCCGGCAGCGCCGGAATCTCTTCTGTCGCCAGCCCGTACATCGACGACGTGCCGAAGTCCTCCGCCACAAAGCCGTGCTCAGCCAGCGCAGCCAACAGCTTCGGCGTCGCCAGCACCGGATTGGTCTTCACGCGGCAAGGTGTCGCATACGCCGCATAGTGTGCGATGATCTCTGGCAGCAGCTCAACATCCGCTTCGGTCAGCCCGATCACCTTATTAAAAAATCCGGCCGGGTGCTCCTGATGGATCAGCGCCGTCCCGCTCCCGAAAGGCTGCACCGCCACACGACCCCGATAGGCCGCATCGGTCAGAAAGGCTTCCATACGCTTCACGAGCCCCACGTGCTCCGCAGATTCCACTCGCAGCGCCAGCTCCGGCGTTGCGATCGGCAACATGCCGTTCATCGCATTTCCCTCCTCTTGTTGCATGTCTTTTCTATCTCTTACAGTAAAAGCCGCCCTGTCCCTTGTCAATCAACCTTTTGGTTGCGTACTTATGCATATGTATGTATAATAATTCATATTGTAGAACGAAGAAAGTTCAGAGCGAATCATACGAGGTGAAGAGAGATGAACGTTGCCGTGATCGGCGCGACCGGATATACAGGATTGGAAGTGGTGCGGCTGTTGATGCAGCACCCGGAGCTGAACGTGACGACCGTCACGTCCGACTCGCAGACAGGCGCGATGTTAAGCGACGTCTACCCGCACCTGCAAGGGCTGGTGCAGCAACCGCTGCAGCGGGCAGATGCGGTCGAGCTGGCCGCGGAGGCGGATCTGGCGTTTCTCGCCTTGCCGTCCGGGCTGTCCACCGCACTGGTGCCCGACCTGCTGGCGGCGGGGCTGAAAGTGATCGACCTCGCAGGCGACCATCGCTTGTCCCAAACGGACTACGCAGCATGGTATCAAAAAACGCCGCCGACCCCCGAGGTGCTGTCACAGGCCGTATACGGCCTGCCGGAATTTTATGCAGAGCAAATCGCCGCCGCCCACCTGATCGCCAATCCCGGCTGCTATCCGACGGCGACGCTTTTGTCTCTGCTTCCGCTCGTACAGCACGGGCTGATCGACGCGGACACCTTGATCGTCGACGCCAAATCGGGCGTCTCCGGCGCGGGCAAAGCGTTGTCGCCGGGCACGCATTTTGCAGAAGTGAATGAGAATTTCAAAGCATACAAAGTCGGCGTCCACCAGCACATCCCGGAGATTGAAGGCGTGCTGAGCCAGCATCACGGGGAAAAAGTCACCTTGTCCTTCACGACGCATCTCGTGCCGATGACGCGCGGGATCATGACGACGTCGTACGCCAAGCTGACCCAGGACCTGTCGACCGAAGACGTGCTTGCCATCTATAAAGAGACGTACCAAGATCGGCCGTTTGTCCGCATCCGTGCAAACGGACAGATGCCGGCGACCAAAGACGTCAGCGCCAGCAACTTTTGCGACATCGGCCTGCGGGTCGACCCGCGCACCGGCCGCGTGACGGTGATCGGCGTGATCGACAACTTGATCAAAGGCGCGGCCGGGCAAGCGATCCAAAACGCCAACCTGCTCTGCGGCCTGCCGCAAACGACCGGGCTGCTGCATGCGCCCGTCTATTTCTAAAACAACAAGGGGGAACTGCAACGTGAACATGATGATAAAACAAGCCGCCTATACCGTGCTGGCAGAAGGGTCGGTCACGACCCCGCTTGGGTTTCAGGCGAGCGGGCTGCATGCCGGAATCAAACGCAAGAAAAAGGACGTCGGGCTGCTGCTCTCCACCGTGCCGGCCGCCGCTGCCGGGGTGTTTACGCTGAACGCCGTACGCGCTGCCTGTGTCACGCAAAATGAACAGCAGTTGCAAGCGCTGCCCTACCTGCAGGCAATTATCGTCAACTCCGGCAACGCCAACGCCTGCACCGGCGTGCAAGGCGATGCGGACGCCCAAGAGATGCAGCGCCACACCGCCCAAGCGCTCGGCCTGCCCGCACATGCGGTCGCCATCGCGTCGACCGGCGTGATCGGGGTGCCGATGCCGATGGAAGCGCTCAAGCAAGGCATCACGCAAGCGGCAGCCGGTGTGTCTGCGGAGGGCGGCGAAGCGTTTGCGGAAGCGATGCTGACCACCGACACCTGCACCAAGCAGATCGCTGTGCAGTTGACCATCGACGGCAAGACGGTGACGATCGGCGGCGTGGCGAAAGGGTCGGGGATGATCCACCCGAACATGGCGACGATGCTCGCCTTTGTCACCACCGATGCCAAAGTCGATCCGGCGGCGCTGCAGACCCTGTTGCGCCAGACGACCGACCAGACCTACAACTGCATCACCGTCGACGGCGACACCTCGACCAACGACATGGTGCTGGTGCTGGCGAACGGCCTCGCCGACAATCAGACCCTGACCCCGGAGCATCCGGAGTGGTCCGAATTTGCGGCCGCGTTCCGCCATGTCTCGGAAAAGCTGGCCAAAGACATCGCCCGCGACGGCGAAGGCGCGACGAAACTGGTCGAAGTGCAAGTCAATGGTGCGGTCAGCACCAGCCTGGCCGTCCAAGCGGCGAAAAAGGTCGTCGGCTCCTCCTTGGTCAAAACGGCCGTCTTCGGCGCCGATGCCAACTGGGGGCGCATTCTGGCGGCGGTCGGCTATTCCGGCATCCCGTTCGATCCGGCGCGCGTGAACATCTGGCTCGGCGACGTGCAAGTGGCGCAAAACGGCATGGGGCTCCTGTTCGATGAAGCAGCGGCGAAAGCGCATCTCCAAGGCGACACCGTGCAGATCACCGTCGACCTCAACCTCGGCGACGCCACGGCGACGGCGTACGGCTGCGACTTGACCTACGACTACGTGCGCATCAACGCCAGCTACCGGACGTAAGGGGGCGCAAAGCGATGACGAACAAGACCCAGACGGAAAATCTGACCCCGGCGGAAAAAGCGAACGTGTTGCTCGAAGCCCTGCCCTACATTCAGAAGTTCGCCGGGAAGATCGTCGTGATCAAATACGGCGGTTCCTCGATCGAGCCGGACAGCGGCGAGATCGACCCGGTGATCCTCGACATCATCTGGCTGAAACAGGTCGGCCTCTACCCGGTCGTCGTACACGGCGGCGGCAAAGCGATCACCCGGTTGCTCGACCGGCTCGGGCATCAGGCGCAGTTTGTCGACGGACTGCGCGTGACCGATGAGACGACGCTGGAAGTGGTGGAGATGGTGCTGGGCGGCCTCGTCAACCAGCAGCTCGTCGCGGCTTTTAACGCAGGCGGCTGCAAAGCGGTCGGGCTGACCGGCGTCGACGGCGGCCTGCTCACCGCTGAGCAGTTGACCCATGAAAAGGGCGACTTGGGGCGTGTCGGCGTGGTGCAGGCGGTGCAGACCGAGCCGATTCAAGCGCTTTTGCAAAATGGCTTTCTGCCGGTCATCGCGCCGCTGGGCAGCGATGAGCAGGGGGCGCGCTACAACATCAACGCCGACAGCGCGGCCGGAGCGATCGCCGCCGCGCTCGGCGCGGAAAAGCTGATCTTGCTGACCGACGTGCCCGGCATCCTGAAAGCAGGACAACTGATCAACCAAGTGACGCCGGAGGAAGTGGATGCGCTGCTCGCAGACGGCACGATCCAAGGCGGCATGGTGCCGAAAGTGGAAGCCTGTCTGGCCGCCCTGCACGGCGGAGCGGCGCAAGTGCACATTTTGAACGGCAAAGAACCGCATGCGCTGCTCTTGGAGATCTTTACGGAGCGCGGCGTGGGGACGCTGGTGCACCGCTAGAGCGGGTGCCAAGGAGAAGGGGAGGATGAAGATGACCAGCCTGATGAACAACTACGCCCGGCTGCCGGTCGCGTTCGCCAAAGGGGCAGGGTGCAAGCTGTGGGACGTCGAAGGGCGTGAATATCTCGACTTTACGAGCGGGATCGCCGTGACAAACCTCGGCCATGCCCATCCCAAAGTGACGGCCGCGCTGCAGGAACAGGCGGGGACGCTGCTGCACACGTCCAATCTGTACGAGATCCCGCTGCAGGAGCAGGTCGCGGGCAAACTGGCCGAGCTGTCGGGGCTTTCCAAGGCGTTTTTTTGCAACTCGGGGGCGGAGGCGAATGAAGCGGCGATCAAGCTGGCCCGCCGCTACAGCCAACTGAAGCACGGCGCGCACAAGTATGAGATCCTCACCTTGCACGACTCCTTCCACGGCCGGACGCTGGCGACGGTGTCGGCGACGTGCAAGCCGAAGTATCAGGAAGGGTTCGCGCCGCTGATGCCGGGCTTTCAGTATGTAGAAAAGGATTTGGATAAAATCGAGGCGGCGATCGGCGAGTCGACCTGCGCCGTGCTGGTCGAGCCGGTGCAAGGCGAAGGCGGCGTGCTGCCGCTCGGGGCGGAGTTCCTGCAGGGGCTGCGCGAGCTGTGCGATGCCAAGGGGATTCTGCTGCTGTTCGATGAGGTGCAGACGGGGATCGGTCGCACCGGGCACCTGTTTGCTTGTCAGGCGGCCGGGGTGCTGCCCGACATCATGACGCTGGCCAAAGGGCTGGGCAACGGCGTGCCGGTCGGCGCGATGCTGGCCCGGGAAGAGGTGGCAGCCGCATTTGCGCCGGGCACGCACGGGTCGACGTTCGGGGGCAATCCGCTGGCGATGGCGGCGGCGCTGGCCGTGCTGACCGCGATCGAGGAGGAAGGGCTGCTGGCCCACGCGGTACAGATGGGCGAGGAGTTGCGGGCGCGTCTGCAGCAGCTGGCGGCAACAGATCCTGCGATCGTCGAGGTGCGCGGACAGGGCTTGCTGCAAGGGCTCGTGTTCGACCGCCCGGTGGGCCCGCTGGTCAGCAAGTGCCTCGAAAAAGGGCTGCTGGTGCTGTCGGCCGGGGAGACCACCCTGCGCCTGCTGCCGCCGCTGATCGTCACGTCGGCCGATCTGCATCTGGGGATGACGCTGTTAGAAGCGGCCATAAAAGAAACGAGCGCATAAGTGCGCTCGTTTTTTTAGTAAGAGGCGCTGATGTTGACCCACGGGTCGATCGGACCGGGATCGGCAACTTGCGCAGAGCCTGTTTGCGCCGCCAGTGCAGCCGCTGCAACGACTGCAAGGGACAGCCAGAACTTCTTCATTGTAACTCCTCCGATTAACAAGTATTTAAAAACAAATTGTACATACATTTTTATACCAAGATGCATCCATTTTTTCAATACTACGATTTTCCAGACATAATCGTCTGGTTCACCTCATAGACCTAGTAGGCAGGCAAGTTCGGAAAATGCCAAGAAAGGAGATGGGGTATGGTTCGTGCCGGAAACCTGGTTCTGATGTTTGCCACGCTGATCCTGATCAACCTCGTCTTGAGCGGTTTCGGTGTATCCTGGTGGGTGCGCGTCTTGCTCGGCACGTTGATCTTTGCGCTGCTCAGTCCGTTCATTCGCATCCGCGACCGGGAACAGGAGCAAAATTAATCGCGGCGCATAGGCGAGCGCCGCTGCGCATCCCCTTTCCGCGCCATAGGATACAGTATCACCAGCGGAAAGGGGGATACAACGATGTACGGAGTATTTGGCGCATACACGCATTGGGCGGTTGTGTTTCTGATCATCTTCGTTCTGTTCTTCCTGTTCGTACCGGTGGGCGGTACTGATGGATACGGGCAAGGTGGCTGCTAACCCGGCCTGAGCGGCCCACAACAGGAAAAGCCGTCAGCTCTTTGGTCGTAGCCCCGTCAAGTAGACAGTAATAAAGGACACGTATTATGCAGCGAGCGCTTTCCGGTACTCAACGGGGGAGCGCTCGCTTAATTTA
>NZ_SLXS01000017.1 GCF_004340785.1 Tumebacillus sp. BK434
CCCTTGTAGAAGACAAGGTTGATAGGCTGGAGGTGGAAGCGCCGTGAGGCGTGCAGCTGACCAGTACTAATCGGTCGAGGGCTTATCCTAAGTAAGTCCAACACTCACTATGATTCGCATCCAGTTTTCAGGGAACACGGCGGTAGATCACCTAAGATCAGCGACGTCCTGTCGCAACGGCGATCGACTGTACATCTTGTACGTCTACGGAATCGTAGCTCAGAGGGAGAGCACCACCTTGACACGGTGGGGGTCGGAGGTTCGATTCCTCTCGATTCCACCATACGAATCAAAGAAACTGCCATTCAATGGAGAATGGCAGTTTTTTTGTTTTCCATCAAGAATCTCGGCTAACACAAACAAAAGCCTCTTTTGCGATCGACGCAAAAGAGGCTTTTGTTGAGTTCCAGAGACAGAACGCTTGCGAAGCAACAGCAAACTGTCTCCGCCCTGCTGTTTGCCGGTAAAAGCGTACGGCAACTGACGGGAGGGCAGTTATGACTCTGTAGTCGCCCGAGTTCAGTTTGTCAAACAGATAGTAGCCGTCTTTGCCATTGTAAGTCGCAGTAGTCGTATGCTTGAGCAGCACGCCGTTATGGTCATACAGCTCGACGCGAATGCCGTTGCGCCCGGTGTCGCCGTCCTCCTGCACACCGTTGCCATTCTCATCGAGCCACACATAATTGCCGAGCGCGCCTTTTTTCAAGATGACGCCAGCGTCGATCGTGTGATTCTTTTCACCGGCAGCCAGCGCGATCAGCCCGGTTTTGCCGGTCAACGGGTCGGGATTCTCATCGAGCGCAGTGTCTCCGCCCTGAGCGGCTCTCGTCAGCCCTTCATAGAGAGCGGGCGCAGGGAGGAACGTTTGCGTATAGTTCCCGGCCACCAGATTGGGGAACAGGTAATAGCCCGGATTGCGTTAAAATCATTGCCGGTCAGCGTTTCGGACACTTTGGTGCCGAGTTCATCGTACTCTTCATGTAAATCTCCATCACTTCTTGAATGTAGCGTAACCCCTGGAAGAGATTGTAACGAACAGACCTGTACAAATTTTGAACAATACTACCCAAAATGTAGGTAAACTGTGAGGTTATAGGTAGAATTGAAGAAATGAATTGAGGTGTCGGGGCTTGGAAGTACTGCTTGTCAATGATGAGCGGAGGCGGAACGGATGCAGCCGGATGCCATACATTGACACGGTGGGGGTCGGAAGTTCGATTCCACCAAATGAATACGTGATGTGACAGTTTTGCGAATCATCGAGCCACCGATCCGGAAGGAATGGTGGTTTTTTATTGGCAAACAGAGATTTTTAGGTAATAATGAAATAAAATTTTAAAAAGTGAGGTTTTAAGTTTTGGATATGATTCACAATCAATTCCAGTTGGCGACCGATTTCTCACGCCTTAAGCACCAGCGTGAGGTGAAGATCGCCACAGCATTGATGATGAACAGGGACATGATCAAACAGCCGTTCGATGTACATGACGTTGTCTTGACCGTTTTTGCTGTGTTCTTCCATCGCTATACAGGTGCAAGTCTGCTGCAGATCGGCGTGGACGGCACAGAGCGGGTGCGGGCGGAGTTTGATCTTGCCTTGTCAGATACGTTCGAAACATTGCTTACGAACGTGACAACCTTTCCGGCAGATAATTTGCCGGTATCTGTCGTGCTGGGACGTGAGACTGTTGGGATACGAAACTGGATGGAGGCGGACGGGGAGATCGAATTGGGCCTTGTTGTGGAAGTCCAGGAGCACTCGATGCAACTGTCCTTTCTGTACGATGCCGGATTGTTCGCGGAGGACACGATCCTGCGGATGAGCGCGAACTTGCGTACCTTGCTGCTGGCGGTGGGCGATTCGTTCCACTTGCAGCTTCGGGATCTTCCGGTCCTGAGTGAAGGAGAGCTGCATCTGCTTCGCTCCATGCAAAGTGCTGAGCCTGTTGCTTATCCGGACGAACTCACGGTACAGGAGCTATTTGCAAAGCACCCCGGCGATCGAATCGCGCTGCGGTTTGCAGAATCGACGCTCACGTATGCGCAGTTGGATGCGCGCTCCAATCAGCTGGCGCATCTCTTGCGAGCGAAAGGTTATGGCAAAGGAAAACGGGTCGCTTTGCTGCTCGATCGCTCGTTTGAAATGGTGATCGGCATCCTCGGGGTGTTAAAGGCAGGTGCTGCCTATGTTCCAATTGACCCGGACGCCCCGCAAGTCAGGATCGACTATCTGTTGCAAGACTGCCAGACGGAGCTCGTAGTAACGCGTCGGCATCTGCAACATCGCTTGAACCAGTTCCCCGGAAACGTTTTGACGTTCGAAGAGCAGCAGAAAGAGCTGGAAGCCCTTCCGGACACGGCTCTGCCTCTGCAGAATACGGCTGACGATTTGGCTTATGTGATCTATACGTCCGGCTCGACCGGGAATCCGAAAGGCGCGATGCTCACACATCGCGGAGTGAGCAATTTAGCGATGGCCCAAGCGGATGTCTTTGGAATTCACGAGCAAAGCCGGATCCTGCAGACCGCCTCTTTTTCGTTCGATGCCTCCATTCTGGAGATCTTTTTTGCTTTGCTGCGGGGTGGCTGCCTGGTCTTGGTGGAGAGCGGCGTTTTGCGTGACCCGATCGCGTTGACCGAACTTCTCGCCCGAGAAAAGATCACCTTTGCCTTGTTGTCCCCTGCAATGATCGCCCAACTGCCGCTGCACGCGGGGCCGGACTTGGAGGCGTTGGCAGCTGGGGGCGATGTTTGCCCGGCTGCGGTTGCCAGAGCATGGGCGCAACGAGTCGATTTTCTCAATGCGTACGGTCCAACCGAAGCGACAGTCTGCGCGACCGCCTGGTCATCCAAACGATCGGACACGATACCGGACAACCTGCCGATCGGCCGACCGCTTCCGAACTGCAGCATCTATATCTTGGATGCAGCGATGTGTGAAGTGCCGGTCGGCGTATTCGGGGAGATCTATATCGCCAGTCCGGGCTTGGCGCAAGGGTATTTGAACAGAGCGGCTTTGACGACGGAACGCTTCCTGAATAATCCGTTTGCAGCAGGCATGCTCTACAAGACGGGGGACTTGGGGCGTTTTTTGCCGGATGGCAACATCGAGTTCGGGGGGCGCATCGACAAACAAGTCAAGATCCGCGGCTTTCGCATCGAGCTTGGCGAGATCGAAAATGTCCTTCGAAAGCATCCTGCGGTGCAGGAGTGTGTGGTGGTGGCCGTGAATGGTGCAAACGGTCTGAAGCGGATTGTCGGTTACATCGTCGCCAAGGAAAAGTTCTCGCTGGCTGAGATTCGCGAGTTTCTGAGCGAACGATTGCCAGATTACATGGTGCCGGCGTTTCTGTTGCCGATCGCCAAGATCCCGATGACGTTAAATGGCAAGGTCGATGAACGGGCTTTGCCTGCACCGGAGGAGGCGTACGCAACTGATCCGGCTACTTTTTCACCGCCGGTGACCGACATTCAGAAAAAAATCGCCGGGGTCTGGGAGGCGATGCTTGGCGTGAAGCAGGTTGGGATCGATGATGATTTTTTTGCATTGGGCGGCGATTCCATGACGATCTTCCCGATATTGTTACAGCTGAAGCCTGATTTTCCCGAGTTGAAGATCCAAGACTTTTATACCTGTCGGACCGTGGCCGCGCTGGAAGCGCATCTCAGGCGGCAAGAGCAGGCGGCAAGCCTGACCTTCTCCGTTGCGGAGGAAGATCGGTTTGTCCAACCAACTAAGCCGATGCAAAAAGGATTTCAGATGCCACGGGCTGTTTTGCTGACCGGAGCGACCGGCTTCCTGGGCTCGCATGTGCTGTATGATCTGATCGAAACCACGTCAGCACGAATCTATTGTCTGGTGCGTGCGAAAGCGCAGACGGATGCGGACGTTCGCCTGTTTGATACGCTGCACTTTTATTTTGGCGAACAGTTTCTCGAACGGGTGAAGGATCGCGTGGCGGTGCTGCAAGGTGATCTTGCTGCTGATGATCTAGGGCTCTCGGCAGACGATCGGCAGCTCATCGAACAAGAGGTGGACGCGATCTTGCATTGCGGTGCAGATGTCAGACATTATGGGGACGAAGCCGAATTCCTCAGAATCAATGTGCGGGGAACGGAGCAATTGCTCCACTTCGCCAAACGACGTCACGGCGTGCGGTTTCATCTGGTCTCCACGTTAAGCACGGCCACCTGGGCCCCTCCAGGTGTTGCGGAATACATCATAGACGAAGGCAGCTCCCGACCATCCGAGCAGACGGCAGACAACGTGTATGTGAAAAGCAAATGCTACGCGGAGGAGTTGGTGCGGCAGGCCATAGCGGAAGGGTGCGATGCTTCCATTTACCGCGTGGGGAATCTGATCGGACATTCGGTGTCTGGCAAGTTTCAGCGCAACGTGGAGACCAATGCATTTTACCGCTCGCTGAAGGCGGTGCTCCTGTTGGAGGCGGCGGTTGCCGATCAGCATTTTATCGACTTGACACCGATCGATTTTTGCAGCCGGGCGCTCGTCTATTTGGCTTGTCGACGGGAATCATCGGGGCAGACCCTGCATGTGTGCAATCCGGAGGGGGTGCGCGGCGAGGCGTTTGTAAAACTGCTGCAAGCGTGCGGCTATCCGATCCGGGTGATGGAGTCGGAAGTGTTGCAAAACTGGGTCTATCAGCTGGCACCAGACTCCGAGTTGCAGGAAGGGCGAGCGCTGATGCTGGCCCACCTGTTGGAGGCTGAGGGGGAGGGACCTGTCTTGCGCTATGACTGCAGCCGGACGATGCGATTGCTCGCCGAGGCGGGGATCTCCTGTCCGCAGCCGGATCGGCAACTGGTACAAAACATGATCGAGTATGTCAGGAAAATCGGGTATGTGCCCGAACCCAAGCAACCTGTCTGAGCGGGTCAGGAGGATTCGCCTAAATGAAAGGGGAAGAAAGTGACGTGAGGTGATTGTTGTGAAAGTCGAGCCAGTAACTTGCGTCGGCGAGCACCTGCGGGAGCTTGCGGAACTATTGATTCTGGTCGTGGAGGACGGGGCTTCTGTCGGTTTTTTGCCGCCTTTGTTGGAACCGGTGGCCACGAGGTATTGGGAGGATGTGTTGGAGCCCGGCGTACTTTTGTTTGTGGCGAAAGTAGACGATGAGATCGCCGGCAGCATTCAACTGCATCTGAGCAGCAAGCAAAACGGCGATCATCGGGCAGAGATCGCCAAGCTGATGACGCACCCCAAGTTTCGCCGCCGAGGGGTGGCCCGGGCGTTGATGCAAACGGCTGAAGCAAGAGCGCGGCAGGAGGGACGGTCGCTGATCGTGCTCGATACGAGAGCAGGCGACCCTTCAAATCTGCTCTACGTTTCCATGGGGTATCAGGAAGCGGGGCGGATTCCCAACTTTGCGCGATCGGCAAATGGCGATCTGCATCCCACGGTGTTCTACTACAAAGAAATCGGATCATAGAACGAAAGCCTCTGTTGCGCCATCGCGCAACAGAGGCTTTCATTCTATGAAGTCAGCTGTGGACAACTCCGAGCACGAGCGGGTCGAGAGCTTTTGATTCTTCGATGTAGAGGAAAGCATCGTAGCGCTGCGCCATGCGGGAAGGCACATAGTTGCCCCGTTCGTCTTCCGGATCGTAGACGACGCCGATCGCCCGGTGCCCGATCACCTCTTGAAACAGAGCGTTGTCCGCACCGAGCATCAGGATCTTGTCATAGCTGCCGGCGCGGTGCAGCAGATCTTCCCACGAATCTCTTTGTGCTGGCGGCACGCGCATTTCCTCCATCGGTGCGCCCCAGGCACGTCCGGCGATCACAGTGCCGTGATGGGTGCCAAAGCCGATCGCATACACGTCGTTTTCCGCATGTTGTTCACGGAGCAGTTGCCCGATGTTGATCATGCCGGCTCCGGCCATGTCGGTGGCACGGGCATCGCCGATGTGCGTGTTGTGTTCCCAGATGATCGCTTTTGCATCGGGTCCGTAGAAGTCGGCTACGCGGTTCAACGTCTCCGCCATATGCAGATCGCGGATGTTCCAGGAATCCGGGCCGCTTCGGATCATCGCGCGGTAGTAACGCTCGGCGTTGACCGCGACCAGGGCGTTGATCTCTGCGCTCAGAGCCGCCTCTGCATCCAGGGCGCCAAAATCGCGTCCGTTGTGCAACGCCATCAAGACCCGCACCACTTCCTCTTCACAGCTTTCCGAGAAGAAGCTTGCAGACAGACCGTAGGACTGCTCGTTGCGTTTGAAGGGCTCGAAGCACGCAAACGCTTTTTGGGCGTGGGCAAGTTCCGGAGAGCCGATGCGCGCCAGATAGCCGATCACTTCCTCCATCGATTCCCACAAGCTGTAGACGTCGAGGCCGTAAAAGCCGGCTTTTTGCTGTTCCGGAGCGCGCTGTGCATTGAATTCGCGCATCCATTTCGCGAGCTCGATGATCTCCGCGTTGGCCCACATCCAGGTCGGCCAGCGGTTGAAAGCCTGCATCGCCGCTCGCGGAGTGGGTTCGGCGCCCGGGTCATGCTTGAGATAGCGGTTCAGGGAGTAGCAGGATGGCCAGTCGCCTTCCACGGCGATAAAATTGAATCCTTTTTCTGAGATCAGGCGTTTGGATAGTTCGGCCCGCCAGGTGTAGAACTCGGAGGTGCCGTGCGACGCCTCGCCGAGCAGAACGTATTTGGCATCGCCCGCTGCTTCGATCAGCAGATCGAGATCATCGGGGGTCGACAAGCGGATCGCGTTTTTCTCAATCTGTGCAACGATCGTCTCGCTGTTCATGGTGTCATCGCTCCGTGATGTTTATTGTCAGCAGTATAGATATGTCCTGAAGGGCAGGTTCCTACGCGCGGCCGACTCTTTCGTGTGCAAGGACGTAAAATGAAGAGATTGAGAGAGTGCAAAAAAGCTACGTGGACAAGATGAAAAAATTTGTTCCTGTTTGTGCTGTGATACAGATTGTGAGGCGGTGGCACGCATGATATTATTAGTCCTGTCGCCGCGAGTTGCGGTGATCGAAATACGATGTTCCTTGAAAACTGGATAGCGAAATAGTGAGTCAAGACATGTTTGAAATGCAGTACTTTCGAAGCGTTAACTTAGGTTAAGCTACGAAGGGCGCACGGAGGATGCCTTGGCGCCAAGAGCCGATGAAGGACGGGGCAAACACCGAAATGCCTCGGGGAGCCGTAAGCAGGCGTTGATCCGGGGGTATCCGAATGGGGCAACCCGGCACTCGTAATGGAGTGTCACTCAGCACTGAATCCATAGGTGTTGAGAGGTAGACCAGGGGAACTGAAACATCTAAGTACCCTGAGGAAGAGAAAACAATAGTGATTCTCCTAGTAGCGGCGAGCGAACGGGGAACAGCCCAAACCGTGTGGCTTCGGCCATGCGGGGTTGCGGGGCGTCTCACATGGAGTTACAAATCTGTTTGGTAGAAGAACGGCTTGGAACGGCCGACCGCAGAGGGTGAAAGTCCCGTATTCAAAATCAACCAGACTCCGAGACGATACCCCAAGTACCGCGGGACACGAGAAATCCCGTGGGAATCAGGGAGGACCACCTCCCAAGGCTAAATACTACTTGGCGA
>NZ_SLXS01000018.1 GCF_004340785.1 Tumebacillus sp. BK434
CACCTCAAGATAAGACTTCCCACACGGTCAACGTGGTAAGACCCCTTGTAGAAGACAAGGTTGATAGGCTGGAGGTGGAAGCGCCGCGAGGCGTGTAGCTGACCAGTACTAATCGGTCGAGGGCTTATCCTAAGTAAGTTCTAACTCACTATGATTCGCATCCAGTTTTCAGGGAACACAGCGGTAGATCGCCTAAGTCCAGCGACGTCCTGTCGCAACGGCGATCGACTGTACATCCTGTACGTCGTGCCGGTGTAGCTCAGATGGTAGAGCAACTGACTTGTAATCAGTGGGTCGAGGGTTCGATTCCTTTCGCCGGCACCATCTTTACTTTTTCTATGCGGTCGTGGTGGAATGGCAGACACGCACGCTTGAGGGGCGTGTGGGGCAACCCGTGGAAGTTCGAGTCTTCTCGACCGCACCAACTTGCAGTACCGAAACGATCCGGTTCTTGGAACCGGGTCGTTTTTTGTCGTATACTGGAGTTGTAGATTTCTGACTGTTCACACAAAGGAGCTGTTCCCAGATGAACATCGTTGCTAACGTCTACCGGGGCGGAATTTTGGAAAGTTCGCACCGGGGTCATATTGCTGTTGTCGATGCTTCCGGTCATCTTCTCTATTCGTACGGTGACCCGCACCGACTGACATTTGCCCGTTCTGCGATGAAGCCGCTGCAGACGATTCCGGTGGTGGAGACAGGGACGGCCGATCAGTTTGTTTTTGAAGATGCCGATCTTTCGCTCTGCTGCGCCTCGCACAGCGGTGAACTGCGCCACCGCACCCGCGCCATGGGCATTCTGGAGCGGGCCGGCCAAGGGGAAGAGCTGCTCCAGTGCGGCACGCACGTCCCCCGCGATGAAGAGAGCTACAAGCAACTGATCCGCGACGGGCGCGAACTGACCCCGATCTACAGCAACTGCTCCGGCAAGCATTCCGGGATGATCGCCACCGCCGTACATATGGGGGAAGACCCTGCTACCTATCACCTGGAAAGCCATCCTGTTCAGCAGCGCATCCTCGACGCGATCGCCGACATCATGTGTTACCCGAAAGACGAGATCCGGACGGCGATCGACGGCTGCGGCGTGCCGGTGCACCAACTTCCGCTCGCGAACATCGCATATGGCTTTGCCCGGATGGCCAAGCCGGACGTGATCGAGAAGGAGGCGCGCCGCGATGCGGTCAAACGCATTACCGAAGCGATGATGGCCGCACCGGAGATGGTCGGCGGCAACAAGCGCTACTGCACCGACCTGATGAATGCATTCGAAGGGCGGCTGTTCGGCAAGGCGGGTGCAGAAGCGGTTTACTGCATCGGTGACAAAGCGACCGGCCTTGGCATCGCGATCAAGATCGAAGACGGCTCGCCGCGCGCCACCTATGCCGTGATGAACGAAGTGCTCCGCCAGCTTGGCATCGGCACTGACGGTGCGCTGCAGGACCCGGCGCTCAGCTCGCACACCGACCCCGAGGTGCTGAACATGAAGGGGCAGGCGGTCGGCAAGATCGAAGCGCACTTCCAACTGCAACAAGTGCGCGAAAAAGTACCCGTTGTGAAAAACTAAAGGAGACCGATGTGCAGCAAGCCCGATTTTTCCAGAATCGGGCTTTTCTTATTGACCGGGTGTGTATATCGTGTATACTGTGTATATAGATATATACAGTATAAACAGTGAGAGAGGGTGCTGCTGTTGCGAATCCCGATTCAGATATCATCAGACAGCGCGGACCCGATCTATCACCAGATCGAAACGCAGTTTCGCGAGTTGATCTTCAGCGGTCAACTGCCGACGGGCACTGCGCTTCCGTCGATCCGCGCGTTGGCACAGGAGTTAGGCTGTTCGGTGATCACGACCCGCCGGGTCTATCAGGATCTGGAGAATGAAGGGTTGATCCGAACGCGCAAGGGCATTGGCACGTTCGTCTCCGAGGTCGAGACGGGCGATCGTGAGAAATTTCGCGAAGAAGCGGTCCTTGCGGCGTTCCGGGACGCGGTGGAGATCGGCAGACGATTGGGATGCTCAGTCGACGTGCTGCGCGAGCTGTTTGAAGGCGTCCTGCGCGAAATAAAAACGGGACAGGGGGAGTGAGCTGCATGACGGACAACATGACCGCACTGTCACTGCGCGGCGTGACGAAAAAATCAGGGCCTTTTACGCTGGGCCCGATCGATTTGCAGATTGAAAAAGGATACCGGGTCGCCGTGGTCGGCCCCAACGGTTCCGGGAAGACCACGCTGTTCCACCTGATCCAAAATCTGATCCGTCCGGACGCGGGCGAGGTGCAGCTCCTCGGCATGCTGCAGCCGGAAGCGGAAGTGCGGATCAAAGAAAAGATCGGATACATGCCGGACAGCGCGTTTGGCTATGAAGGGATGACGCCGGCAGATGCGGCGGAGTTTATGAAGCAGTGGTACCCGGGCTGGAGCGAGGCGCGTTTTTCCGAGATGTGCGGGAAGCTGGAGATCAACCCGCAGCAAAAGATCGCCAAGATGTCGAAAGGCACCAAGCAGCGCGTGCTGTTCCTGCTCGCCCTCGCCCGTGACCCGGAGCTGATCCTGCTCGACGAGCCGACCGCCAACCTCGATCCGTTTGCGGCGCGCAAGATGATGGAAGAGATCTCAGCGCTGTTGGAAGACGGCAGCAAGACGGTGATCTTTGCGACGCACGTGATGGAGGAAGTGCGAAAGTACGCCGACTATGTGGCGTTTTTGTACCGGGGGAAACTGCTCGGCTATTTTGAAAAAGACGAGATCATGGACAGCTGGAAAGAGTTGTGGGTGGAAGGCGCAGCGGAGGCGGCAGTGCGCATGCCGGGCGTGGTGTCTGCGGAAGGCGCGGGCCCGGTGCGGGTGATCACCTCCGATCGCCGGGCGACCGAACGAGCGTTCCGGGAGCAGGGCATCGCCGTGCTGAAAGTGCATAACCTGGAGCTCGATGAGATCTTTGCCGGGTTGATGAGCGAGTACGACCGGGGGAGGGGCTAACATGTGGCAAGAAGCGTGGAAACTGGTCGAACATGATGTGAAGCGGGTGTGGTGGAACTATCTGGTGATCATGTTCATGTCGGTGTTCTTCGGAGGATGGACGGCGATGCTGCTGCGGTCGCTGCAGAGCGGCTTTGCATTCGACCCGTTCTTGCTCGACATTTACTTCCTGGCGATCGTGCCGGTCATCGGCTGTCCGTGGTATACGAAAAAGTACACGGAGCGGACGCATGATCAGCTGCTGATGTACCGGACGTTGCCGATCTCGACGGGCGGTATCGCGCTGAGCCGCATCCTGCTGGTGCTGCTGCGGGCGGTGCCGAATACGCTGTTCCTGTTCGGCACACTGTACCTGTTGTCGCCCGAAATGCGGGCCTGGATGGCGCCGTCCGAATACGTGTGGTTTGTGCTGATCTGGTTTGGTTACGGGGCGGTGCTGTCGTGCTGGTACCCGTTCTGGGAGCTGAATTCAGGCAGTTTGAAAAAGTTTTACTTGTACTCGGCGTGGTATTTGGTGCTGTGGATCGTGCTGGGCCTGACTTTTTGGCTGGCGCTTGACCGGCATGTGGTGCAGACGGTGATGCAATGGGCGCAAGGTGCGGGCTGGCCGTACGCGCTGCTGTCGATTCTGTTCAGCGGGCTGGGCGCGATCGGCTGGTGGCAGGTGACAAGGAAACAATTGGAGAATAAAGCATCATTCTAAAGCATCGTTTTACGGAGTAGAGAACCGGGAGGGGAACTGGGATGATTGAAGTGCAAGGCGTGACCAAGAAGTTTGGCGATTTTACGGCGGTGAAGGGCTTGACGTTCACCGCAGGGCAAGGCGAAGTGGTCGGGATGCTCGGGGAAAACGGCGCGGGCAAAACGACGACGCTGCGCATGATCTCCACGGTGTTGAAGCCGACCCATGGCAGCATCTCCGTCGGCGGCAAGGATGCGGTGCGTCAGGCGGAAGAGGTGCGCAAGCAGGTCGGTATCCTGTTTGGCGGCGAGACCGGCCTGTACGACCGATTGACGGCACGGGAGAACATCCGCTATTTCGGCAAGCTGTACGGGCTGGAGCAAAGCGTGGTCGAAGCGCGTACGGAGAGCCTGGCCAAGCGCTTTGACATGACGCGGTATCTCGACAAGCGCGTCGGCGGCTTTTCTAAAGGGATGAAGCAAAAGGTGGCGATCGCGCGCTCGCTGATTCACGACCCGAACGTGGTGCTGTTCGATGAGCCGACTTCGGGGCTCGACATCACGTCGGCGAACGTGATTCGCCAACTGCTCGGCGAGTTCAAGCAGGAGGGGCGCACGGTGATTTTCTCCTCGCACATCATGAGCGAAGTGGAGCGGCTGTGCGACCGTGTGGTGATCCTGCACCGTGGGGAACTGCAATATAATGGGACGCTGGATGCCTTGTATGAGCAGAACGGAACGAACGATCTCGACCGCATCTTTATGGAAATGGTGGGTGAGGGGCAATGAAGTTTGCACAAGTATGGATCGTGCTTCAAAAGGAAATTACCGATTTGCTGCGGGACCGCAAGACATGGCTGACCTCCGTGTTGCTGCCGCTCCTGCTGATTCCGGCACTGATGATCTTGATCGTAAAAATGCAGGTGGGCACGGAGGAAGATGCGCGCAGCCACATTCCGATCGCCGTGATCGGGCAGCAGGCGGAAGTGGAGCAGGCGATCACCGCGTATGAGGGGATCGAAGTGATGAAGCCGACCGATCCGAAGCAGGCGCTGACCGATGGCGAGATCCGCGCAATCGTGGAGATCGACGAGGATTTTGCAAAAAAAGTGGAGTCGAAGCAGCCGGCGAACGTGAACATTTTGTACAACCCGGCTGATCAAAAGTCGGCGATTGCGCAGGATGTGCTGAAGGGTCTGTTGGACGGGCTGGAGCAGCAGATGATGGCGAAACGCTTGGCGGAGCTGAATCTGTCGGCCGAAGCGGTGCAGCCGTTGCATGTAGCGGGGGTGGACGTGTCGACCGATGATCAGAAAGCCGGTTCGTTCCTCGGCTTTATCGTGCCGCTCTTGCTGATCGTCTCCTGTGTGACCGGGGCGATGCCGGCGGCGACCGACCTGATCGCCGGGGAGAAGGAGCGCGGTACGCTGGAGGCGCTGCTGACGACCCCGGTGAACGGGACGGCGATCTTGACCGGGAAGCTGATCACCACGTCGCTGATGGCGTTCGTGTCGGCAATCGCGTCGACGATGGCGATGATGATCGCAGCAAAGATCATGCCGAGCGTGCTGGGAACGGAAGCGGAAGGCGGCTTGGAGCTGTCCCTGTCGTTCCTGACTGCGGGGAATGTGGTGCTGCTCTTGGTGATGCTGCTCGGCCTGGCGGTGATGTTCGCTTCGCTGATGCTGTGCGTGTCCTCGCTGGCGAAGTCGTTTAAGGAAGCGCAGACCTATCTGGCACCGTTTATGGTGGTGGCGATGGTGCCGGTGTATGCGACGATGTTCATGTCGCCGCAAGATGCGCCGACGGTGTATTACTTCCTGCCGGTGATCAATGCGACGATGATGGTGAAAGAACTGCTCTATGGCATCATCAATTGGACGCATATCGGCTTCGTGCTCGGCAGCATCCTGGTCTATGCGGGGATCGCTGTGGTGCTGGCTTCGAAGCTGTTCCGCCGCGAAGGGCTGATCGTGAAAGGCTGATCGATGCAAAAGTGGACCTGGTCTCGCCTGCGAGATCGGGTCTTTTTTGCCGGATCGGGGAGCTCTGGCGTGGCTGTGCGGGGAAGGGTGGAGATTTGTTTGGGTTTGTTTCGGTGCGGAAATTGAGCGGAACGGGCGGGCGTGATAAGATAGTCCTTGTCGCCGCGGAAGACGCGGTGATGAAAAAAGAAAACTTACCAGTTGACTTTAGGGTGACCAACGTGGTAAGTTAATATGCGTCGCCGCGAGAGACACGCGGTGATGGTAGCCCAGCTAAGAACGCGACATCCTGTCGCAACGCTGGACAATCTTGATCCTTGAAAACTAAACGAGTGTTACAGAGATGAGATACGAGTCAAGATACAAGCTTTTCAACTTTTATTGAGAGTTTGATCCTGGCTCAGG
>NZ_SLXS01000019.1 GCF_004340785.1 Tumebacillus sp. BK434
GCCAGGATCAAACTCTCAATAAAAGTTAGAAAGCTTGTATCTTGACTCGTATCTCATCTCTGTAACACTCGTTTAGTTTTCAAGGATCAAGAACACAGGATGTTCATTGTCCAGCGTTGCGACAGGACGTCGCGTTCTTCGCTTGGCTACCATCACCGCGTGTCTCTCGCGGCGACAAGAGTTATCTTACCACGGCGGCAAACAGCCTCACAACGCAGCCGCCCCCTCATCCCGGAACAAATTCCGCCTTGAGCCGTCATATACAGCATTCCCGTGAGACAAGCTCCTGATTTTGTTTTCGCTTTACAAAATTCACACACAACCGATAAATTCTTCCTCTGAAACGCAAAAAATCCCGAACGGCTCAAAATGCGCCGCTCAGGATCACGCTTCACTTCTTTTTCTTCTTCACCTGTTTGTACCGCTTCTTCACTTCCGCAAATTCCAACTCGTCGATCACCTGCACGCTTTCGCTCCATTTAGCGGTCGACCGGCAGCGGGGATAGCCGGAGCACCCGAGGAACTTTTCGCCTTTCCCTTCCCGCGCCACCATCACCGAGCCACATTTGGCACAGCATAGGTTGGTGACTTGAACCAGCTTCGGCGCGCTGGCCACCGGATTGCCTTGCTTATCCACCTTCATGATCTGTTTGCACTTCGGATATCCGCTGCAGGCAAGAAACTCTCCATAGCGCCCTTTACGCAGCACCATCGGTTGCCCGCATTGTTCACAGGCGTGCTCCGTCTCCACCGCCAGCGGTTCTGGTGTGCCGCCTTTGCCATAGCTGAATTTCGCCCGGCACTGGTAGCAGTGATACTGCTTGACCGCCTTTTTCCGGCCCTTCGGCGTCACATCGCACAAGTACAGCGGCTGGCTGCATGACAAACAGGGCACCTGCGTCTCACCGCCCACCGGCACGATGAACTTGCAGGACGGATATCCTCCGCAAGCATAGACCAGACCGTATTTTGTCGTCCGCTTCCACAGCTTTTGCCCGCAGGCCGGACAGGGAAGCACCGTCTCTTCGCCGAGCACGACGCGCTCGGCCGTCTTCATCGCGCCATCCAGCGTCCGGGAAAACGGATCATAGAAGGCCTGCAGCATCCCGCGCCAGTCGCGGTCACCTTCCGCCACCTGGTCGAGCTGCTTTTCCATATCGGCAGTAAATTCGACGTTGATCAAGTCGGGGAAATTCCCGACCAGCGTCTGGCAGACCACCTTGCCGATCTCCGTCGGCTGAAAGAACTTGTTCTCCACAACGACGTATTCACGCGCCTTCAAAACAGAGATGATCGACGCATACGTACTCGGACGCCCGATGCCCCGCTTTTCCAGCTCTTTGACGAGGCTCGCCTCTGTGAACAAAGCGGGCGGCTTGGTGAAATGCTGCGACGGCGTGATCTTTTCACAGATCAGCTTCTGCCCTTCCTCCACCGGCGGGAGCATCGGCTCCTCATCCACTTTGTCATCGCCGGCATGCTTGCTGTCCCGGCCTTCTTCATACAGCTTCAAAAAGCCGTCAAACTTCAGCGTCCGCCCGTTTGCCTTCCAGCCAAAACGCCCGGATTGGATGCTCACCGCCACCGTATCATACACGGCCGGCGCCATCTGGCTGGCCAAAAAGCGCTCATAGATCAGCTTGTACACCCGATGCTGCTCGGCGGTCAGCTGCGATTTGACCCGTTCCGGCGTCAGTTCCAAATAAGTCGGACGAATCGCCTCATGCGCATCTTGCGCCCCGCCTTTCGACTTGTACGAATTCGCCCGGGCCGGACGATACCGCGGACCGAAGCGCTCTTCGATCGTCTTCAGCGCCTTTTGCTGCATCTCCGGCGCCACACGCGTTGAGTCGGTCCGCATGTAGGTGATCAGCCCGACCGGTTTGCCTTCCACGCTGACTCCCTCGTACAGCTGCTGGGCCACGCGCATCGTTTTCGCCACATCAAATCGCAGTTTGCGCGCCGCCTCCTGCTGCAGCGTCGAAGTCGTGAACGGCGGGGCCGGATAGCGTTTCTTCTCCGCCCGCTCCACGCTCTGTGCGACGAACAACTGTTCGTTCGCTTCAGCGACGATGGCAGCTGCGAGGTCGCCATTGCCGACTTTTGCTTTTTTGCCGTCGATCTTCTCCAGCACGCAGGTAAAAAGCGGTGCCTGCAGAGAGGTATGCACTTGGGCTTTGATTTCCCAATATTCTTCAGGCTTGAACTTCTCGATCTCATCGGCCCGCTGCACGATCAGCAAAAGCGCCACCGACTGCACCCGTCCTGCCGACAGCCCGTGCTTGATTTTTCGGCTCAAAAACGGGCTCAGCTTATAGCCGACCAAGCGGTCCAAGATCCGTCTCGCCTGCTGGGAATCGACCAGTCGGTAATCGATCCGGCGCGGTTTCTTCATCGCTTGGAGGATGGCATTTTTGTTGATCTCGTGAAACTCCACGCGCTCGATGTTGCGATTGCTCGGGCGCAACAGCGACTCCAAGTGAAACGCAATCGCTTCGCCTTCGCGGTCGGGGTCGGTACTCAAAATGATCCGGTCGGCCGACTTGGCCAAGGCGCGCAGTTCGCGGACGACGGTTGATTTTTCTTTTAATACTTCGTATTGCGGCTCAAATTGCTTCTCGATCTCCACGCCCAGCCCGCTTTTGGGCAGGTCGCGCACGTGGCCCATCGAGGCTTTGACAATATAGTCGCTTCCCAGATAGGAATTAATCGTTTTCGCTTTTGCGGGGGATTCTACAATCACCAGATGTTTTGCCAACGTCCACACAACATCCTTTCTCGAACAAACATTCTCCCCCCAGTATACCATGCGTTGCGAAAAAAGCTGTTGCATTTTTCCGAGGGGCAGAGTAGAATACAAACAAATTCCAGATCGCAAGGCGTTGATGAAGAAGAGTAAGCATCATGGACACTGCAGAGAGCTGACGGTTGGTGCGAGTCAGTGTGAAAATGATGCTGAATGGGCTTCGGAGCCTCCAGACCGAAACGCGAGGAGTAGGCTTTGGCGGAGATGTCTCACCGATACAAGAGACTAGGTATTGCAGTTGAGTACCGAATAAGTGAGTTTGCGCTTTTGGCGCAGGCTAATAAAGGTGGCACCACGGGTTCTTCGTCCTTTTCGGATGGAGGCCCTTTTTTATTTGGCAAAAGGAGTGATGGCGCATGAGCGATGGCTGGTGGCAAACGAATCGACACACGCAAACAATCACATTATGGAGGGATTTTGATGGCTAAACAAATCGTAACTTCAGGGATTCGCCCGACGGGGCAGTTGCATCTGGGCAACTATTATGGCGCGATGCAAAACATTCAGCGTTTGCAGGACAACTACCAGGCTTATTTTTTCATCGTGGATCTGCACTCGCTGACTACCCATCCCAAAGGCGAGCACCTGCGCCGGCATGTGATCGGCGTGGCGAAAGATTATCTGGCCGCCGGGCTGGATCCGAACGTCTCAACACTGTATGCGCAGAGTTCGATCGCGGATGACATCTGTGAGCTGCATACCTATTTGAGCATGGTCATGCCACTCGGGGAGCTCTTGCGCTGCCCAACTTTTAAAGAGAAAGCGAAAAAGCACCCGGACAATGTCAATTACGGGCTGGTCGGCTATCCGGTGTTGATGGCGGCCGACGTGCTGATTCACAAAGGCACGGTCGTGCCGGTCGGCGAAGATCAGGTGGTGCATTTGGAGATGGCGCGCACCATCGTCCGCCGCTTTAATCAGCTGTACGGGAATGTCTTTCCCGAGCCGCAGCCGCTGGTGGAAAATGCGGTGCGCATCCCGTCCCTGTCCGGTCAAGGCAAAATGAGCAAATCGGATGCGGACGACACCTCGATCTCGATGCAGGATGAGACGGACGCGATCCACAGCAAGGTCAAAAAGGCGTTCTCCGACCCCGAGCGCGTTTACAAACACCTCCCCGGGCATCCGACTGTCGAAGGCTGCAACGTGTATCATCTGCACAGCTTTTTTACAAAAGAGGATCTGCTCAACAGCATCGCCGAACAGTGCCGCCAAGCTGCGATCGGCTGTGTCGAGTGCAAAAAACACCTGGCCGGCTCGCTGAGTTCGCTCGTGGAACCGTTCCGTGAGCGGCGCGATCAGATCTCGGACGACGATGTGATCGAGGTGCTTAAAGGCGGACAGTTAAAAGCAAAGGCTTCTTCGGAAAAAGTGATCACAGAAGTGCGGGAAGCGATGGGGCTGCGGATGTTTTGATCGGCATACAAAAAGACTCTATCTCGTATGAGATAGAGTCTTTTCTATCGCTCTGGTAGTTCTTCGCTCCGCTGCGAACGCGGCACTTATTCTATGTACTCAAAGAGTATGCAAAAAGACCCAATCTCATAAGATCGGGCCTTTCTCTTTGCCTAGCGACGTCCTACTCTCCCAGGACCCTGCGGTCCAAGTACCATCGGCTCTGCAGAGCTTAACTTCTGTGTTCGGGATGGGAACAGGTG
>NZ_SLXS01000020.1 GCF_004340785.1 Tumebacillus sp. BK434
AGAGCCGATGGTACTTGGACCGCAGGGTCCTGGGAGAGTAGGACGTCGCTAGGCAATAGAGAAAGATCCGATCTTACGCAGATCGGGTCTTTTTTCATAATTGCCTACTAATGATCAGTTTGTAGCTTTCGCCTAGTAAGAGTGTACAAGGTTTGTTTTTTACGCATGGTCTTGAAAAAATAAGAAGTCTTAGACATAAGTCTAAGACTTCTTTGGTATGAAATGGCTATTGAAACTGTTTTGCGATCTCTAGAAGAGATTTTTCAGAACCGATTTCCGTGTTCGGGTCAGCGTAGATATAGAAAACAATAGAACCATTCGACCACAACAGTTCAGTAAGTTTGCCATTAGTTGCGATCTTTCCTTGGGTACCGTTAATTTCAATTTCCTTTTCGGCCCCGCCAAGTGACCCAGTTTCACTGCCTTCTATCTGTCTAATGTTTAAAGAGTGTTTTTGGTCAGGTGACTGGAAGACAAGCCCAACGCCGTTATTTTTACCGGTATTGGGATTCAACTGAGGGACGATACTGGTCAATTCCAACTTATATGGAAGAGTTGTTGGGACAACGACTTTAAAACTGAGTTCTGTTTGCAATGTATCAAGTTGTTTCTTTGCAGAGATGGAAGCATCCGAATTAACAGGGGTTGTATTTTCATTTTTCACGGGTTCATTTCCACATCCAGTCAATAGAAGTGAAGTTGAAAGGAAAATAGTGAATACATACTTGCCGATACGCATGATCGACACCTCCTCTGTTTTTGCTAACATTATCATAAGTGGATAAATATAACAACACGGTATTCAAAATGATTGACGATAAGTACCGGGAAAAATCGAAACTCGTTATATTTTGTCTGTTTTATCTTTTACACTGGTGCTACTCTGTTATAAGAAATGCAGCATTCCGTGTAAGAAAAAAGGTCAAGGCAAATAACTTCAGGTCCCTTTCACAGATGGCTGCAAAAGATGTTACCGAGATCACAACTATCGAAAGTCCTCATGCAGAGTATTCATTTCGCGAATTCGAAGCTATTCAATTACTTAAAAATCTTCCAACGGAGCGCTGGTCACTAATTGAACTTTAAAATATTAAACGCACTTTCTTCTAAACGACCCGATCTTACGCAGATCGGGTCTTTTTTGCGTTTACCGCCGCTTCTTTTAATTGCTCCAGACTGTGCCACTCTACACAACCGGTGGGGAGGTCGGGGCGGGAGTGGTCGAGGAGGACTTGGAGGAGGTGTTCGATCGTTTGGAATGACGCGGGGCTCTTTTGCATTTCGAGCAGGGCATTGTAAGGCTTTTCCCCGCTGACTTCTTCGCCGAAAAAGGAGGCTTCGAAGTTGGGGACGGAGGCGAGCAGGCGCACGTGGGACGGATCGGGGTTCTGCTGGATCTCTTGATAGATCTTGATGTTGTGCGCCCAGGCCGGGTTGGCGATCTCTTTGCCGGTTTTGGTGACCGTTGTGGGGAGGTCGCTGTCGTGGAGTACGGAGTAGCTTGTCCCGAAATGGTTGAGGATCTTGATTAGGGAGATGATCGTCGCCTTGCCTCGCGCACGGATGATGTGCACGTTTTTGTAGCGACCGGGCTGGGCGGCGATGACGTGCTGGAAGGCGGTGTACTCGGTATCCCCTTCCACGATGATCACGTTCCCGCCAAAGAAAAACTCAGCCACGTGCGGGTCGCAGATGTTGAGCAGTTTCAATTTTTGCTTGTCGTCCTCGTCAAGCTGGACACGCTCCGGGCGGAACAAGGTTGTGCCTTTGATCTCACCGCGCGTGGTGCGCTCGACCCGAATGATCGTCGTGTTGTCACGGGAGAGGTCGAGAAACGCCGGGGAGTGGGTGGTGACCATCACCTGCCAGTTGTCCGTTTTCGGCAGGTCATACAAAACGCGGCAAGCTTCGCGCACGGCACCGGGGTGCAGGCAGAGCTCAGGCTCATCCAATAGTAGCACATGTGGGCGTTCCGCCAACTTCTCAGGCGTCTTTTTGCTGCGTGATTTTGGTTTGTCGAAGCCCTGTTCGGAGATATAGCGCAAGGCCGCCCAGAGCAAAGTGCGGCGCGCGCCGCTGCCTTGACGGTCGATGGTGCTCTGGTAGCCGTCTTGAGGGCCCATCAGTAGCTGAGGGGCTTTGAAGAACTGAATCGCTTTGTCCAGCTCTTCTTCCGGGCGAGCATCGAAGCGGATCGCATAATCGGGGAACACCTGCGAGATGATCTGGTTCACGCCCGCTTCAACTTCGGCGATGCGGGGGCGGGACTGGTCGACGATCAGCGTTTGCAGTTCGCCGAGCTTGTCGAGGACAAGCCCGTAATCGGTCGCTTGGACTCGCTCATTGAGGACGGAGAGCAGCAGGGCGAGGATTTTGTCGGACTGCTCTTTGGGATGGGTGAACGCATCGACCCGGTGCGGCTGGGGACGGCGGGAGTTGGCGATGTTGGCGGCGCCCCAAGGCACTTGAGCGTCCCAGGCGCCTTTTTCCACGTCATAGCCTTGGCGGATCGGGTCGCCGATGTCGCGCCAAAGCCATTTTTCGCGGACAAGCATCTCGCCTGTCGACGGGTCGGTGTGTATCCAACGCTGTCCGGGCAAGTCATTGTAGATGATGGTGTGCAGCTCGATCTCCGGCAGTGCGTCCGGCCGGATCTCCCCATTGGGAAAATCGTCGCGGGTCAGCTTACCCGCTTGGGAGCCTTCCGACATGACAACTTCGTAGGCGCGGAGGATCGAGCTTTTGCCGGCGTTGTTTGGGCCGACGAGCACAACGATGTCGTCAAGTTCGATTTCGACGGGTGTATGGACGATGCAGCGGAAGTTTTTGATGATCAGCTTGTTGAGGCGGGGGCGTTGCATGGGGCGGCACCTCCTGTGTGGTTGTTCGTCTCCAGTCTGGCCAAAAGGTATACAGTAAAGTCTAAGGATTGTAAAATCATGAGAAATCTTTTTAGAAGGATCGGTGAGGTGCTGAGGATGAAGTTTACAAACAAGGTGGCGTTATTGGCTGTGTTGGGGACGTTGCTGGCTTCTGGTTCGGTCTCGGCGGAGTTGCAGCGGGCTAACAGTTTTGCGGTCGCTTCGATCAGGGAAGGACAGCGGTTAGGCATTTTCCCGGGCACTTTGATCGGGAAGTTTCGGGCGCAGGATGTGGTGACGCACCGGGAGTTTGCTGTGATGCTGGCCTAAGCGATGCGCTTGGCTGTGCGGCCGACAGCAGACTCTGTTTTTGCAGATGTGGTGCCTGCAGAGTGGGGGAGCGCGGAGATCGAAGCGGTGCGCCGGGCTGATGGGCGGGCACGGGGAGAAGTTTCGTCCGGAGGAAGGAATGACGCGGGAAGAGCTGGCGGTGGTGTTGGTCAAGGCCAACGGGATGATCCTGCTGCATGGGGCAGAGTTCTGGGGCGGCTTTCGCGGTGATTACCTGTTTCAAGTTGCGGGACTGGAGCCGGGGGAAAGCGGGGTGTTTGATGCATAGCTGAAAAAAGTGACCGTGAAGTCGAACACGAACTTTCGGTTGGATGCAGAAGTCGAAACGCTGGAGTTCGAATCGCCTGAGGGCGGGGATGTCACGATGCTGCCGAACGCCCGCGTGGATCATGTCATCCGTAGAAACCAATGAAGATTCGCGACGTTGGGCAGGATAATGAAGAATGAGAACAAAAAATGAAGGTCGTTAGCGCTGATTTCGACAGCGGGCGAAATTTGTTCTCCAAACTGCCAAAATGATGAAAATCCGAGTTGTGACAAGCTATCCAGCCATGATATATTATCTCTTGTCGCCGCGAGAGACACGCGGTGATGATAGCCCAGCGAAGAACGCGACGTCCTGTCGCAACGCTGGACAATGAACATCTTGTATTGATCCTTGAAAACTAAACGAGTGTTACAGAGATGAGATACGAGTCAAGATACAAGCTTTCTAACTTTTATTGAGAGTTTGATCCTGGCTCAG
>NZ_SLXS01000021.1 GCF_004340785.1 Tumebacillus sp. BK434
TGAGCCAGGATCAAACTCTCAATAAAAGTTGAAAAGCTTGTATCTTGACTCGTATCTCATCTCTGTAACACTCGTTTAGTTTTCAAGGATCAAGAACAGGATGTTCATTGTCCAGCGTTGCGACAGGACGTCGCGTTCTTAGCTGGGCTACCATCACCGCGTGTCTCTCGCGGCGACGCATATTAACTTACCATATCGAATATCCGAAAGTCAACTGGTAAGTTTTCTTTTTTCAGCACCGCATCTCGCGGCGACAAGAGCTATCTTAGCACGCGGCCAGCATCCGCTCAACCGTCAAACCGGAACAAATCCGGCCAACTTGCAAACTTCTAACGAAGCAGCCGCAGCCACTCTACATGTTTCTCGATTTTCCTCCATCCCCTCTACAAACAGCATACACAAAAAAGCGCGGCCAGGCTCTTATACAAGAACCTGACCGCGCTTGATCAGTTGGTCGGAATGCAGGGATTCGAACCCTGGACCTCACGCTCCCGAAGCGTGCGCGCTACCAAGCTGCGCTACATTCCGCTAAATGGCGTGCCCTAAGAGATTCGAACTCCTGGCCTTTTGATTCGTAGTCAAACGCTCTATCCGGCTGAGCTAAGGGCACCTATAAAGTTGAAAGAAAAACAGTGGTGAGCCATGAAGGACTCGAACCTTCGACCCACTGATTAAAAGTCAGTTGCTCTACCAACTGAGCTAATGGCTCACATACAGGAAGCGGGGTGTCCCCCGTTGCGACAGGACTTATCTTAACACGCGTTTCAGAATCACTCAATACTAACTTTGCAGCAAACTGAAACAAACTCATACAATTTGTGCCCGATGATCCATTTACCCCTCCCATTCACCACCATTCTCGCTCTTTCGACTTTCACATTGAGAAGCAGATATATTTGTCCCACGCACTCGAATACATATCTAACAGCATTTGGCTTAGACGAAAGCGAGGGCCTCTCCATGTCAGCGATTATCACCAGCATTATCAACTGGAAGGGCGGCGTCGGCAAGACGACGCTTGCGCATCACCTCGGAACCGGGCTCACCTACCGCAGGAAAAGGACATTGCTGGTCGACCTCGACCCCCAATGCAACCTCTCCTATCTCTCCGTGGGAGCAGCCAACCATCTACAGTTGGTCCGCCAAGGCACCCCTACCATTCACACCGTTTTTGACAGCTTCTTCAAACACCAGGCCTCATCGCCTCAGGACATCATCTTAAAACAGATGGTCACCTCCTCCAAAGACCATGTTTTCAACCACGCCGACCTGATTCTTTCCCATCAGGACCTCACGATGTACGACATAAAATTATCTGCCCACAAGAGTGCGGCACCCGATAGTTTCGAAGAGCATAGTCAGTTGCAGTTAGAAAAAGTCGCGATCTTAAAAAATTTCCTCCGACAGATTCGCGACCGCTACGATTATATATTTATCGATTGCCCGGCCAGTTTACACCTCATCACGCAAAATGCCATTTTCGCAAGCGATTACTACATCGTCCCGACCAAACCTGACCACCTGTCGACGATCGGTCTCTCCGGCATACGCAAGATCATCGACAAATTCAACCGTCAGTTTGCCAGCCTCTGTGCCTATGAAAATCCACCCGCCTCCTACACACCTGCTCAATTAGCAGGTGTGGTCTTCAATATGGTGCATGAAAATCACAAAGGACTGCCCAAAAGCGCTCATCAGCATTACATCAACCAGATGCGAAATCAAGACCACAGCTCCGTGTTTGACCAATACATGATCGAATGCGACGACATTTCCGAAGCGGCCCTCAAACACCAGCCCATCTACCCCTTGAGCAAACAGCGCAATGCGCCGAAAAAGACGGTCAAGCAGGTGGAGTACCTGCATCATATTCTGACAGAATTTATGATTCGAGTCCGCGAGGAGGTACCGGTATGAGAACTCCATCAGCAGCCGCCCTTTTTGAGCAAGCCGGCCGCCTGTTTGCCAAACTGCCAGACAGGGACGTCCTAAGTGCACTTCGCTATCTGGAGCAACTCGTCGATGCCGATCAAGCTCCTAGTGCAGAATCGACAAAAGGCACAGAAACAGCAGCATCAACAAAATCAATCTCCCGCTCACAGCAGCCCGACTCGCCCCACATATCAACCCTCCCGCTTTCGGCCAAACTGGCAGGAACCACTCTGGAAGAGCTGGAAGCCTTCATCCGCACCTCTCCCTCACTGCGAACCAAAAATCAGCTTGGGACGCTGGCCACAGAACTAGGGCTGCCCGTCACCACCCGTCACACCAAAGAAAAACTGATTCAAGCGATCCTGACCCACTATGAAATGCAATATACACACACCTTGATGCGCACGAGTCAAACATAGGAGGGGCATGACCATGGCAAATCCGAAAGTATTTATCAGCTCTACCTTTTACGATTTGCATCAAGTTCGCAAAGATGTCGCCGTCTTCATTCAGGAGTATGGGTTCGACCACATTCTGTTCGAGGACGGACAGATTCCGTACGGCGCCTTCCACGCACCTGCCGAATCTTGTTACGAAGAAGTCGACCTGTGCGACATTCTGATCTCCATCATCGGCGGCCGCCTTGGTTCATCGTCCGCCCAATCGCCTTACTCCGTCTCGCAGGCCGAATTGCGCCGCGCTCTGGAAAAAGGTAAACAGGTCTACATCTTCATCGCCAAATCCGTACACACAGAATACGAGACGTATAAAGTGAACAAGGATAACAACTTCGTCATGCGATTTGCAGACGATCCCCAAGTCTATGAATTTTTGTCCGAGCTGTATGATCGTCCGAAAAACAACGCGATCTTCTCGTTCGAGACCTCGCAGGATATGATCAACATCCTTCGCAAGCAATGGGCCGGACTGTTCCACCGCTTGCTGTCCAATCAACAGCGGGAAGCATTTCCTCAAACTGCCGGACATCCCGCTTTTGAAAAAATTCGCTCGTTGCTGTCGGGTTGCTGATCGATCCTCAAAGTTGGACGGATCCTATGATCTCCCTAGAGCTTTACACGCTGGAAGAGCATAAAAAATCAATGATATAAAAAAAGCGCAGTCAGGCTCTTGAAAAAGAACCTGACTGCGCTTGATCAGTTATGGTCGGAATGCAGGGATTCGAACCCTGGACCTCACGCTCCCGAAGCGTGCGCGCTACCAAGCTGCGCTACATTCCGTTGTTAAAGATGGGGCGATCGAGGGGAATCGAACCCCCGAGTGCCAGAGCCACAATCTGGTGCGTTAACCACTTCGCCACGACCGCCATCTTTGGCAGGGGCAGTAGGACTCGAACCCACGACATCCGGTTTTGGAGACCGACGTTCTACCAACTGAACTATACCCCTGTGTGAATCGTTTTCGTTTCGCTCACCGCATCTCTTGCGGCGACAGGACTTATCTTATCACGTCTCTCGCAATCACTCAATAGGAAGTCTCAAACAAAACGAAACAAATTCACTTCATCCAACCAGCCTCACCGTTGCCAAGCTGCTCATGCTGCTCCATTCGCCAAAAAGCGCAGGAACCCGCCTACCGAGTGAATTACCTGGACCGCCCCCACTCCGCCTCATCACTAGCCAAAAAGCGCACCAGACGCGCCGCATCCTGCTGCCGGCCGACTCGTCCCATCTGCAGCCAGCAGCAGCGCTTTCAGGTCGGACAAAAAAAGCCCGAACCATAATGGTTCGGGCTTCTGTTGCCTAGCGACGTCCTACTCTCCCAGGACCCTGCGGTCCAAGTACCAGACCTCCGCTATCGCTTCGGTGGTTCTCCGCTCCGCTGCGAACGCGGCACTGTTTCTATATTCTCGCCAAACATGAAAAAGACCCAATCTCATAAGATCGGGCCTTTCTCTATTGCCTAGCGACGTCCTACTCTCCCAGGACCCTGCGGTCCAAGTACCATCGGCTCTGCAGAGCTTAACTTCTGTGTTCGGGATGGGAACAGGT
>NZ_SLXS01000022.1 GCF_004340785.1 Tumebacillus sp. BK434
CGCCGCGAGGCGTGCAGCTGACCAGTACTAATCGGTCGAGGGCTTATCCTAAGTATTCTTTGACTCACACTCGCTATTCAGTTTTTGAGGAACACCCCTCAATTGCACATGCGGTCATGGCGGAACTGGCAGACGCGCAAGATTCAGGTTCTTGTGGGGGCAACCCCGTGGAGGTTCAAGTCCTCTTGACCGCACCATAACAGGACTCAGGAAAGACCCGATCTGATACAGATCGGGTCTTTTTTCTTATCTTTGCGAATTCTCAACAACATATGGACGTGAAGAGTTTGGCTACTAAGACCTGGCGCCATCAAAAAAGACCTGATCGTTTCAGATCAGGTCTTTTTTGTGTCTGGCTTATTCTTCATCAAAGTATTTGTAGAAAAGATAGCCTTTTGCCCAATTTTCGCCAATGTTTTGCTCTTGAGCGGCTTGCGTGAACAGGGTGACCAATTTGTCGTCGATCTCATCTGTGTTATAGTTGTGGCGTCGGGTTACTTCACCGTGCAGCTTGTCCAGCTTCGTGAAGATCTGATCCACTTTTTCTTCATCTTCATCGGCGATTTGATCGTATGTATTTTCTAATTCGTATACCGTTTCGCGTTTCAGCATCATGTTTCTTTCACCTCCAGTCTTAGTATGCCCGATGATGCGGCTTCTTGTCGCCTTGTTTTTTGCGAGATTTTCGAATTGAAATCGGGCTCATTGCTTAAATGAAGTAACTTCGCTACAATATTATAGTCTCCAAGTTGAAGAAGGGAAGTGCGGAATCATGGATATGTTGCAGAAGAAACAGAATCTTTATGATATTTTGAGCACGATGGATCAAGTGATCGTCGCGTTTTCTGCAGGGATTGACAGCACTTTTGTGCTGAAGTGTGCGCATGAAGTTCTTGGGGATAAAGTGCTGGCTGTCACAGCAGCCTCCGAGACATTTCCGGAGCGTGAATTGCAAGAAGCGATCGACCTTGCCAAACAATTCGGGGTGCGCCACGAGGTGGTGCAGATCAAAGAGATGGAGAACCCGAATTTCGTCGCCAATAATCCGGACCGCTGCTACCACTGCAAAGCGGGTCTGTACCATACGTTGACCTCGCTGGCGCAAGAGCGCGGGATTCCATACATTTTAGACGGTGCCAACATGGATGACCTCGGCGATTACCGCCCGGGTCGCCAGGCGGCGAAGGAATATGAGATCCGAAGCGTGCTGCAGGAAGCGGAGATCTACAAAGAAGAGCTTCGCGAGATGGCGCGTGAGATGGGCGTGCCGAACTGGGAGAAGCCTTCGTTCGCCTGCCTGTCGTCGCGGATTCCGTACGGTTCGCTGATCACGCTGGATAAAGTCGGCCAGTTGGACCGCGGCGAAGATCGGTTGCGCAAGTTTGGCTTCAAGCAGATCCGCATCCGCCATCACGACAACATTGCGCGGGTGGAAGTGCTCCCGGAGGAACTGATGAAGGCGGTCGAACTGGCCGATCAGATTACGGAGATTTTGAAAGGCGAAGGCTTTACATATGTCACGCTGGATCTGCAAGGATACCGCAGTGGTTCGATGAACGAGCCTTTGAAGGCCAAGACGACCGTATGAAGCTGCAAGACATTTTGACCAAAGTGCAAGCGGGTGAGCTGTCGGTGCAAGAGGCGGAGGCAGCGATCCGCGGGTTTGAAGATATCGGGTTTGGCAAGGTGGACTATGCGCGGGAGTCGCGCACAGGCTATCCGGAAGTGATTTTTGGGCAAGGCAAGACGCCAGAGCAGGTGCAGGCGATTTTTGCCCGGCTGTATGAGAAGCACGGCAAAGTGATGGTCACCCGCGCCGACCGTGCGATGGCTGACCGGGTGATGGAGATCGTGCCGGACGCTGTGTATGACGAGATGTCGCGCCTGCTGACTGTCGGCAGCTGCGAGCGCCGCTTTTCCGGAAAGTTGGCCGTGCTCTCGGCAGGCACGGCCGATCTGCCGGTGGCGGAAGAAGCGGCTCAGACGGCAGAGTGGATGGGGAATGAAGTGGACCGGATCTATGATGTGGGCGTGGCCGGCATCGACCGTCTGCTCGCACAACGCGAGCGGATTCGGGAAGCGAGCGTGGTGATCGTCGTTGCGGGTATGGAAGGTGCGCTTGGCAGCGTGATCGGCGGCCTGGTGCGCCGCCCGGTGATCGCGGTTCCGACGAGTGTCGGCTACGGTGCTCATTTTGGCGGATTGACGCCGTTGCTCTCGATGCTGACGTCGTGCGCAGCGGGTGTGACCGTTGTTAACATCGATAACGGTTTCGGGGCGGCTTTTGCCGCTTCGATGATCCAGCAGGCGATTTTGGAGGGGTAAAGTCATGAGAACGTTGTATTTGGACTGCGTGTCAGGAATCAGCGGTGATATGCTGCTAGCGGCGCTCGTCGATGCGGGCGCCGATCTCGAGTACGTCAAGCGAGAACTGATGAAATTGCCGATCGACGACTTCGACATCTGGGTCGACACGGTGGACAAGCAAGGCATCACCGCGAAAAAACTGCAAATCCGCCTCCCCGAAGCGGGCCACGATCACAGTCATGATCACGGGCATAGTCACGATCATGGGCATAGTCACGATCATGGGCATAGTCATGATCATGGGCATAGTCACGATCATGGGCACAGTCATGATCATGGGCACAGTCATGATCATGGAGATCTGCATACGCACCACCATCATCATGAGCATCGCAAAGCGGCAACAATTCTTGAGATGATCCGGGAGAGCGAATTGCCGGAGCGGGTGAAAGCTCGCAGTCTGGCGATCTTTGAAGTTATCGCTGTAGCGGAGGGGAAGATCCATGGCATCGACCCTTCGGAAGTGCATTTTCATGAAGTTGGCGCGATGGACTCGATTATCGACACGATCGGCATCTGTCTCGCGCTTGAAGACCTTGGTGTAGACCAACTGTTCGCTTCCCCGGTGCCGACCGGCTATGGAAAAATGCGCATGGCGCATGGCCTGTATCCGATTCCGGCACCGGCGACCGCCGAGCTGTTGACCGGCATCCCGATCGCGCGTTCGCATTCGGAAGGCGAATTGACAACACCGACAGGAGCCGGCGTGCTCAAAGCGCTGGTCAGCGAGTTTGGTCCGCTGCAGCATTTCACCGTCGACAAAATCGGGTACGGCGCAGGCACCAAAGAATTTGCCGTGCCGAACGTCATCCGCGTTCTGCTGGGCGATGCGGCTGCTAAAGCGACGACCCGCGAAACGATCCACGTTCTCGAAGCTCAACTCGATGACTGCACAGCCGAAACGCTTGGCTATGTGATGGAACGTTTGTTCGAAGCAGGTGCTCTTGACGTCTACTACACCGGCGTCCAGATGAAGAAAAACCGCCCCGGCACGCTGCTGACCGTCCTCTGCCTTCCGGAAGCCTCCAACCGATTGGAAGAGCTCCTTCTGCTGGAAACCACTACGTTTGGCGTTCGTCAAAGCGTCTGGACCCGACGCATCCTTGATCGTGAGTTCGGCGAAGCGGTAACCCCGTATGGCACTGTGCGGGTGAAGATCGGCAAACTTGGAGGTAACGTCGTACAAATGACGCCTGAGTATGAAGACGTCGCTCGACTTGCGCGGGAAAAGAACGTTCCGTTCCTCGATGTGTACCGTGCGGCATTGAACGATAACAAAAAACCAAGGTAGCAGAACAAGAGCCGCTGACAAGCGGCTTTTTGTTTTTCTATGGCGATATTTGGCGAAAAGCGGAGTTGAGACAGATGTTTGGGCATGATAAGATAACTCTTGTCGCCGCGAGAGACACGCGGTGATGGTAGCCCAGCTAAGAACGCGACGTCCTGTCGCAACGCTGGACAATGAACATCCTGTTCTTGATCCTTGAAAACTAAACGAGTGTTACAGAGATGAGATACGAGTCAAGATACAAGCTTTCTAACTTTTATTGAGAGTTTGATCCTGGCTCAGG
>NZ_SLXS01000023.1 GCF_004340785.1 Tumebacillus sp. BK434
GGATCAAACTCTCAATAAAAGTTGAAAAGCTTGTATCTTGACTCGTATCTCATCTCTGTAACACTCGTTTAGTTTTCAAGGATCAATCGTGTGCCACCGAAGTGACGTTTACTAATATACCACATAGTGCTGCAATGCTCAACAGGTAATTTATTCTAATCGCTCGTCACCGCTCTCTCGCGGCGACAGGACTTATCTTACCATTCGAGCGTCAACCCTATCAATCTGAGCGGCCAAACAAACTCAAACAAAACTTGCGCCATCGGGAATAAGAAAAGACTGAGCTTCTGCAAGCTCAGTCTTTCTGATCCATTTGCCAATCCGCCTATCACTTATACCTTGAATTGCTTGATCAAGCTGGCCAGTTCCTGCGCCATCTCCTGAATCTGCGCACTCATCTGGTCCAACTGCTGAATCGACGAGTACTGCTGCTGGGAGGTCGCCGAGATCTCTTGCTGTGCAGCCGCGCTTTCGACCGAGATCGCAGTCACTTCCTGTACGGCCGACAACGTCTGTGTGGCCGAGCGTGCGATGCCTTCCGTATGTTCCACGATGTGTGAAACACCGCTGGCCAGGCTGGAGACCGATGTTTGGATCTTTTCGAACAGACGGCCGTTTTCCATAATCAGCACCACGCCTTTTTCGATCTCTTCCGAACTCTTCGCGTTCGATTCCAAGACATTGACCGTCTCATCGGTGATCACTTGCACGCTCTCAATGATGCTGGCTACCGAATCGTTGGTCTGATTGGCCAACTTTTGAATCTCTTGTGCCACGACAGCAAACCCTTTTCCGTTCTCCCCGGCACGCGCCGCTTCGATCGTCGCGTTCAATGACAGCATGTTGATCTGCGAAGCGATCGTGCGGATGATGCCGATAACGTTGGAGATTTCCTTGGTGCGCTGGTCGAGCCGCTGCAGCTTGGAGGACGTTTCCGCTCCGTAGATTTGAATCTCATTCATCTGGGCTGCAAGATGCTGTACTTGGCTGTTACCTTGTTGCGAAAGCGTTTGCGCAGTTTCTGAGAGCATCGCCATCTCGGTGACCTGCTTGTCGACCACCGTGACCGAGTCGGTGACGCTGTGCACCATTTGGGTGACCGTCTCCAAGTGGTCGGAACGATTGTCAGCCGCTTGCGCTTCTGCCGTGATCGCCGTCACCACTTGCTGCGAACCGGCAGACAGCTCGGTCAGTGCAATCTGCAGCGTGGAACTGGAGTTCTCCAGCACGATCGAGTCTTGATGCAGCGAGTTGATGATGCCGGCCAGACTTTTGCGCATTTCCTCAAAGCTGTCCGCCAGTTGACCGATCTCGTCGTGGCGGTTGTTCGTCATCGAGGTGGTCAAGTCGCCTTTCGCAACCAGCTTAGTGTGTTTGACCAGCGCGATAATCGGACGGGACAAGCGGTTGCCCACTACAAACGCGATCGCTCCTCCGATGATGATCGCAGCGATCAGGAACACGACGCTGAGAATCATGACATAACGCTTCAGGTTGTTGACAAAGGAAGCGTCCATATCGATCCCGACGACCGCCTTGGAATTCACATACGGCATGAACAGCGATTTGTGCACGCCCCAGTCATCCTCGTAAATGTCGCTGACCGTCTCCGCATCTTGTTCCAATGCCTGGTTCTGCTCCGTTGTGAAGGGCAGCTCTGCCAAATACAAGTCTTCGTTGCTCAAGGCAAGAATCACGTCTTTGCCGTCGACTTTGGCGATGACGTATGCGTTTTGCAGACCTTCATTCTTCTTGGTGAAGTCATTGAGTTTGGTCAGCAGCTCCTGATACTTCGACTTGTCGGTCAATGCTGCCGACACCAGTTCCTCCGGAATCGAACTGGTCAGATTGGTCATGTTCAATTCCAGGCGCTGTTCGAATTGTGAAATAACATGGTCGTTTACGATGCTCATCGTGGTCTGATACAGCACCCCAAGAAACACAAGTGTCAGCAAAAGCAGCGGCACGACAAATGCAAACGAGATCTGTCTGCCGATCGAATGATTCCATCTCAAGAATTTCAAGCCCAATGTCCCCCCATTACGGATTGCCAAGGTCTGCGGACTACGCGGAGACCTCCATGTTGCGCAAACTGATAAACTGATTCAAATCCAAGTGCAGCAGTCGTTTGTTCTCTTCCAAATCAACGCTCCGGTAGAACACCACCGCGAAGGTGGTCGGATCGTAACGGTGCATGATGCGGTACTCCAGCACATCTGCAAATTGGCTGTGAAACGCCTCATCGTCGATGGCCGAGATTTTAAGCGTGTTCAATTCGACAGGCAATTCAGCGCAGAAGAAGCTGTACACCGCATCGTCCTGCCTTTCGAGAATTTCTTTCCAGTCAGGTTTTGTTTGGTTGAAGAAGTGCTCGTACAGATTCTCCCCATAGGCGTGAATCGCCAAATCGCAAGTGCCAATACCGGCGAAGCGCATCGGGTTTACTTCAATTGGCACCAATGTGCCGGTCGGAGAGATCCGCACTTCCAAATGCATCGGATACAAGCGCAGATCATCGAGTTGTGCCAACTGGCGCATGAAGTGTGTGACCGGTTCCATCGCTTCCTGCATGACCTGTTTGCTCGTGTAATAAATCCGGTCAGAGGTGTCGCCGGCGTGTGCAAACATGCGTTTGAGCACGTTCAGCACCACCGGTTCGCCTTGTGCATTGATATACCCGTCAATGGCATACTCCTCGCCTTCGATCCATTCCTCGACGATGAACTGCTCCACGTTGAGTACAGTATCCGGAAAGAGGTCACGCGCCTCGCGCACATCGCGCATCAGTCTCACGCGAACGTCCGCCCATTGCCTTGCATCGGCGACACGATACACCCCAAGGCTCGCATAGCCGACCGCCGGTTTGACCACGATCGGAAACGGGAGCTTGGCCGGCGACAGTCTCATCAACTCGTCGAACGAATACGTGAGATACGTAAAATCCGGGAAGAGATCTGCCAGCATTTTTCGAAATTGCGTCTTGCTCTTAAAGCGCTCATTGCGCGCTGCCAGCGGGTGGTCCGGCAAATAGTTCTCCACCGCTTGCAATGCGTTTTCCGAGTTGCTCAAGAGCGGTGCGGTACGATTCTTATAAGTGCGGAAAAAAGAAGTTGCCGATCTCCAGTTCAGCTTTCTGTCTGCCGGAACCGGAACGTGCTGCGAAGTCTTCACTACTGGAATTTTGAGCTCTGCTGCTGTTTTTACCAGATAAGGCGAAACAAATGCTTGACCGAGTACTAACATCTTTGACTCCTCCAATTTGGTTGGATTCGCCGAAGTATTTTCAGCACGGGACAGCAAATAGACAATTCCGAAGTGAAATTGTCCTGAGATTCCACCGTGGAAAAGTTCGGCAACCCGGCTGTCATAGCGTTGTCGGAACAGCGCCTTAGACCCGTGGCTTTGCGTCCCCGCCTTTCAACGGGTTTGCCATTTGTCGATTTTTACACCTTTGTAGTTGCTGGTATAATTACACCTTATCGCATTTCACCGAAATTTTCAATAAAAACATATTCAGCTTGAATAACTGAAAATTCATATTAAGTAATACCTTAGATGAAACCTCTTTTTTTCTAGAGGTAAAAAAAGACCCGATCCTTTTAAGATCGGGTCTTTTTGCAGAGATTCCTTGAAAACTGGATGCGAAAAAGTGAGTGTTGGACTTACTTAGGATAAGCCCTCGACCGATTAGTACTGGTCAGCTGCACGCCTCACGGCGCTTCCACCTCCAGCCTATCAACCTT
>NZ_SLXS01000024.1 GCF_004340785.1 Tumebacillus sp. BK434
CCACACCTGTTCCCATCCCGAACACAGAAGTTAAGCTCCACAGAGCCGATGGTACTTGGACCGCAGGGTCCTGGGAGAGTAGGACGTCGCTAGGCGAAGAGAAGGACCCGATCTTACGCAGATCGGGTCTTTTTGTTGGCCGGAAAGGAGATAATGACATGAACAAGAAGCAGCGGCTATTTGATTTGGACCTGCAAGTGGAGACTACTTCGAGCGCAGAGATTATGCACACCTATACGATCAGCGCATAGTGACCGATCTGCCAAATAGGACGATCATGTCCTTTTTGATCACGACACACCAAGAGATTCGATGAAAAGTCGAGGAAATACATCACTACATGGTGAAGGTTTATCGACAACGGCGAATCGAGAGGTTTTTGATCGTTTTTGTTTGATTGGTTTTATTGATTCGGTAGTAGGGATATGTTAAGATAAGTCCTGTCGCCGCGAGATACGCGGTGAGGAAAGAAATGAAAGAACTAATATGATTCTGGAGAGATGTCCGAGTTTGGTCGAAGGAGCACGATTGGAAATCGTGTAGGCGCCTAAAACGTCTCGGGGGTTCGAATCCCCCTCTCTCCGCCATGGCGGCGTAGCTCAGCTGGCTAGAGCGACCGGTTCATACCCGGTAGGTCGGGGGTTCAAGTCCCTCCGCCGCTACCATTTTCAAAAAGTAGTAGTTGGGGTGTCGCCAAGCGGTAAGGCAACGGACTTTGACTCCGTCATGCGAAGGTTCGATCCCTTCCACCCCAGCCAATACGCCAGAGTGATGGAATTGGCATACGTGCGCGACTCAAAATCGTGATTTTGTGGGTTCGAGTCCCACCTCTGGCACCACTTAAGCCTTCTTAGCTCAGTAGGTAGAGCGCATCCATGGTAAGGATGAGGTCATCGGTTCGATCCCGGTAGAAGGCACCACGTACGGCTCGTTGGAGAAGCGGCTTAACTCACCGCCCTTTCAAGGCGGCATTCACGGGTTCGAATCCCGTACGAGTCACCATTTTTTAAGGTAGCACAGCTAAAAGCGCGACGTCCTGTCGCAACGCTGTACACAGTACGTCCTGTACGTGGAGGTTTAGCTCAGCTGGGAGAGCATCTGCCTTACAAGCAGAGGGTCGGCGGTTCGATCCCGTCAACCTCCACCAATTTTTAAAACTTAATCATTGTCGCGGGGTGGAGCAGTTGGCAGCTCGTCGGGCTCATAACCCGAAGGTCGCAGGTTCGAGTCCTGTCCCCGCAACCACATGGAGCTGTGGTGTAGTGGCCTAACATGCCCGCCTGTCACGCGGGAGACCGCGGGTTCGAATCCCGTCAGCTCCGCCACTTAAAACGTATAGCAATATGGCTCGGTAGCTCAGTCGGTAGAGCAGAGGACTGAAAATCCTCGTGTCGGCGGTTCGATTCCGTCCCGAGCCACCATTTAAGGAAGTTCAGCTAAAAGCGCGACGTCCTGTCGCGAAGGAAGCCCCGCTAAAACCGCGACGTCCTGTCGCAACGCTGGACACGGTACATCCTGTACGTGCGGAAGTGGCTCAGGGGTAGAGCATCGCCTTGCCAAGGCGAGGGTCGCGGGTTCGAATCCCGTCTTCCGCTCCAATAAGAAGGGCCCATAGCTCAGTTGGCTAGAGCGCACGACTGATAATCGTGAGGTCGGAAGTTCGAATCTTCTTGGGCCCACCAACAAAGTAGATCGACTAAGATCAGCGACGTCCTGTCGCAACGTCGATCGACCGTACATCCTGTACGTCTAGTGATAATGTCGCAGAGGTCACACCTGTTCCCATCCCGAACACAGAAGTTAAGCTCTGCAGAGCCGATGGTACTTGGACCGCAGGGTCCTGGGAGAGTAGGACGTCGCTAGGCGAAGAAAAAGACCTGATCCAGATTGGATCAGGTCTTTTTTGTTGGTGCGGCGCATGTAGAGAATAGAAGAGTAAAATTAAGAAAGACGCAGAAAGTGGGAGTATTCCGTAGTTATATTCATTTATAATGCGGTTTATGTCGAATTTTGACCAAGGAGTGAGATTGAGAGTCCAGAATGTCCGTGATAAGATAACTTCTGTCGCCGCGAGTGAGCGGTTGAACACACGGGGGTATAGCTCAGTTGGTAGAGCACCTGCCTTGCAAGCAGGGGGTCAGCGGTTCGAATCCGCTTATCTCCACCAGTTGCCTTTTTAGCTCAGTAGGTAGAGCGCATCCATGGTAAGGATGAGGTCATCGGTTCGATTCCGGTAAAAGGCACCATCTTTCTTGGCTCGTTGGAGAAGCGGCTTAACTCACCGCCCTTTCAAGGCGGCATTCACGGGTTCGAATCCCGTACGAGTCACCATTTTTATGGAGCTGTGGTGTAGTGGCCTAACATGCCCGCCTGTCACGCGGGAGACCGCGGGTTCGAATCCCGTCAGCTCCGCCATTATAATAAGGAAGCCCCGCTAAGAACGCGACGTCCTGTCGCAACGCGGGACGAAGGTAGCCCAGCTAAGAACGCGACGTCCTGTCGCAACGCTGGACGCATACATCCTGTATGCGGAAGTGGCTCAGGGGTAGAGCATCGCCTTGCCAAGGCGAGGGTCGCGGGTTCGAATCCCGTCTTCCGCTCCAATAAGAAGGGCCCATAGCTCAGTTGGCTAGAGCGCACGACTGATAATCGTGAGGTCGGAAGTTCGAATCTTCTTGGGCCCACCAACAAAGTAGATCGACTAAGATCAGCGACGTCCTGTCGCAACGTCGATCGACCGTACATCCTGTACGTCTAGTGATAATGTCGCAGAGGCCACACCTGTTCCCATCCCGAACACAGAAGTTAAGCTCTGCAGAGCCGATGGTACTTGGACCGCAGGGTCCTGGGAGAGTAGGACGTCGCTAGGCAAAAAAGGACCCGATCTCTTGTAGATCGGGTCCTTTTCATATCTTATGAGTATATAGAAACAGTGCCGCGTTCGCAGCGGAGCGGAGAACCACCGGAGCGATAGCGTAGGTATGGTACTTGGACCGCAGGGTCCTGGGAGAGTAGGACGTCGCTAGGCGAAGAAATGAGACCTGATCCATTATGGATCAGGTCTTTTTGTTGTATCAACTGGCAGTTTGGGGATGCTAGATACGTAGCAATCGGCAGTTTAAGCGAGTACGAATGACTTATCTGCCTGTCGATCCCGCTTTTTGCCGAAGTTTGTTTCGAGAAGTCGATTGTGATGCGGAAGGGGACGTGTTAAGATAAGTCCTGTTGCCGCGAGAGAGTGAGCGACAACGTACGAAACAACAACGTCGGAATGTAGCGCAGCTTGGTAGCGCGCACGCTTCGGGAGCGTGAGGTCCAGGGTTCGAATCCCTGCATTCCGACCATGCGGAAGTGGCTCAGGGGTAGAGCATCGCCTTGCCAAGGCGAGGGTCGCGGGTTCGAATCCCGTCTTCCGCTCCATAGAAGGGCCCATAGCTCAGTTGGCTAGAGCGCACGACTGATAATCGTGAGGTCGGAAGTTCGAATCTTCTTGGGCCCACCATTGATCCTTGAAAACTAAACGAGTGTTACAGAGATGAGATACGAGTCAAGATACAAGCTTTCTAACTTTTATTGAGAGTTTGATCCTGGCTCAG
>NZ_SLXS01000025.1 GCF_004340785.1 Tumebacillus sp. BK434
CGGCTCTTGGCGCCAAGGCATCCTCCGTGCGCCCTTCGTAGCTTAACCTAAGTTAACGCTTCGAAAGTACTGCATTTCAAACATGTCTTGACTCATGATTTCGCTATCCGGTTTTCAAAGAACAATCTTGAAACGAGCAAAGCAGAGACTGTTGTAAGCCACGTTCTGTTCCTCCGTGCTTCAAACGGCTTTGTCGGCCTCGCACTATGAGTGGCAACCATTTGACTATCGGCATTGCTGCCGATCCGCTCTTCAGTTCTGATTCCCTCCGAGCAGTTCCCCGACCAAAGTTTGGGTTTCTCGCAGATGGGGTTTACCTCGTTCCACTCTTCCCGTTTCCGGGAAGCTTCGTCACTGTGGCACTTTCAGAAGTACTCCTGCATATTCGCAAGCGAACGTAGCTAGTTTCCTCCGCCGTCAGCCTTTGCAGGCTGCCCTGCCTTATTTATTGGGCAGGCATCCGAACTCCGGGCATCGCAGCCCGGGCGAGCGTGGACTTTCCTCACCGCAGCCGAAGCTGCTGCGCGATCGCCTCACATGTCTCTGCGTTATTTCGTTTTCAACTGCCGCCATCGCGGCGACAAGAGTTATCTTATCATGTCCCGCCCTTCGAGACAATTACACAGCCAAAACAAACCGAAACAAAAAAGCCACCAAGAGCAACTCTCGGCAGCCTGGCTGGTTTATTCGCGAACCAACTTGCTAAAGGACGTTCCGTTGCGCTCCTCCACTTTCGTCCACTCATAGTTGGCGACATTGACAGTAATCTTGATCGAAGAAATGCACTCCGCCGGCAGACCCGCAAGTTCCGAATGCTGCAACAGCAAGTTCAACGGAAATTGGTTCAAACGAACATCCCTGTGAACCAGGTCTCGAAGCTCCACCGCCTTGCGTTCGTGTTCTATCGCCACCGATCCCAATACTTTCACCAACTCATTCGTCGCCGTGGACAGGTTGTTTTTGGTCAGCGTCACATAGCCAATCTCGATCAGTTCATAGAGAATTTTCGTCGCCACATGCCGCACATCAAACGATTCCAGCTTGATCGGTCCCTTGGGCTTAGTTGCGATCACCACATGTGTTGGGTTGCCGATCGCTTCGACCACCGTTTTTGCGATCGTATCCCCGACCTTCCCGGCGTCATACGCCTTGGTAAAGGTAAAAAGTTTGCGCAAGGTGGACGTCATTGCTTCCACCACCTTCGAGCGGGTACGTTCAGCCGTCCCATATACCAGTTCCTTTTCCCGTGCGACGTCTTCGCCATGTGAACTGACCGACTGAGTGTCCTGCAGATCCGGTGCTTCTTCCATCGCGAACTTCAGATTCATCTCCACGGTCTCCAGTTCGACGCACGGCACCGGAAACACCCGCATCAGCTCATCTTTTTCGTACTGCAGTGCAAGGTCGCGCGAAGTTCGGTCGGAGATGCTGCGCGCTTCTGCGATCGCGCTCATCAGTCCGCCCATCACTTGTCCCATATCATGTCCCATGCAAGAGTTCCTCCTTTGGTTAGCAAAACGGGCAACCTGCAAGGCTTGCCCGTTTTGTGACAAAAGTTCTTACTTGATCAGCTGTTGCAGAAGGGAGTCCATCTCGCTGACTTGAGTTTGAGCCGGATCCTCATCCATCCACACCGGCTTGCGTTTAAACCCGATATGGTATGCAACATACTCCATCGCGATCTGATGCTCACCAAGGCGAACGAGATGAAAACTCTTCTCTTTGCCGATGATCCAACCTTTTGGGTTTTCTTGCAGACAGCGTGTCAGGTAGTCCATCTGTTTTTGAATCACGCTCTCATCTTTCATGTTGGAGGGGTCCGTGTTCCCCACCACCACGCGTTTGACGAAGCGTACATCCGCGATGTCAAATGTTTCGGTCATCTCGTCTTCCCCTTAAAGTACGGAGGCGGTCGATCTTTCCTTCACCGTCGGTACGATCGATTGGTGGAGCATGTCAAGCACTCGGGACAGCCCTTCCGGAGTCCCTTTGTCTTTGGCGTGCACTTGCACATGGTAGCGTGCGGAGTTGTCGCTGCTGCGGGTGTTCTCCGATTTGCTGGTCACACTGCCCGACACTTCTACGGAGACACCCCAGAAGGAGCCGGACACTTTCGCGCCCGCCTGAATTTCCAGGCTGCTCTTGTCGGTCGCTGCCGACTTTACTTCCATGTCAAATGTAACATCCAAAGTGTCGACACCAAGATTCGGAATCGGGACGATCGCCAGCAAGGGAACGTTGATTTCCACGTCCTGTTGGATGAAGCGCGGGGAGCTCGGCACGCTCGGGTCATAGGCCGGATTTTCCGCCATGCGCTTGTACTCGAACTTGACTTGGCGCGGGCCGATCGTTTTTCCGTCTTTATCGCGTTCGATCCCTACCGTGTCGATAAAGCTCGCCGTCGAATGAGCCAACATGACTTGTGCGTCACAAGCTGCCTTGATCGGCGCTCCGATCAGATCCCCCATCGGAAGCCCTCTAAATTGCGATGCCATGTTAACAAGTCCACTCATTTCTGCATTCTCCTCTCAGGTGTTAAGGTAAATACTTCATCAGATGATCGTTGATGCGCAGCAGAGCTTCAGGCGGATCGGTACTGCGAATTTCTATTTGAATCTTTGCCAGATTCGGCTCGCTCTGCTTTCCGCGTCTGGCAAACATTAAACTCAGGTTTTTTGGATCGGGTTCTGCAGAAACTGACGAACGTAGCGAATCAGCTTTGCGCGGATCCTCCGGTCTGTGCACCAGTTCTGAAAAGTGAACATTAAACTCCACCGAAAGCTTGTCTATTTTTGTGCTCGACAAAGGAATGAGCGAGATCAGCGGCACTTGAATCGTTTGAACCGGTGCTCCCGGATCAAGCGTCGGCAGTCTAAACTCGGTCAATTTCGGTGTCCCGTCTTTCTCAAACCAGGCGAAAATGCTTTCCAGAGAGGATTGTTGTGCTGTTGCGTTTGCTTGAATCACCGAGTCCTTGATCGCCGAAAGCAAATCCTGAAAAACGAACTCTTCTGCCACTTAACAAACCCCCTTGCAATTAAGACCAAATGTAGTAAGCACTTACTTGCTCTATAATTATTTGATCAAGCTCCGGGATATGACAAAATAAGGCAAGAAAACACAAAAAAGGAGCAGCCTTTAGAGGCTGCTCCTTTTTACGGATAAAAAGTTTGAATTTTACTTCCATTTAATCAGTCGGTTGGTGCCGATGACAGGACTCAAACCTGCGACCTATCGATTACGAATCGATTGCTCTATCAACTGAGCTACATCGGCATCTAGGGATGTGTTCCCCCCAAAAAAGAAAAAACCCTTACGGGCTTGATCCTCCAAAACTAAACGAGTTGTCAGAGATGATACGAGCTGTAGAAAAATCTTATATCCTTAGAAAGGAGGTGATCCAGCCGCACCTTCCGATACGGCTACCTTGTTACGACTTCACCCCAGTCATCGACCCCACCTTAGACGGCTGGCTCCTTACGGTTACCTCACCGGCTTCGGGTGTTGCCAACTCCCATGGTGTGACGGGCGGTGTGTACAAGGCCCGGGAACGAATTCACCGCGGCATGCTGATC
>NZ_SLXS01000026.1 GCF_004340785.1 Tumebacillus sp. BK434
GAAAAGCTTGTATCTTGACTCGTATCTCATCTCTGTAACACTCGTTTAGTTTTCAAGGATCAAGAACAGGATGTTCATTGTCCAGCGTTGCGACAAGACGTCGCGTTCTTCGCTGGGCTACCATCACCGCGTGTCTCTCGCGGCGACAAGAGCTATCTTAACATGGCGGGGAGGCTTGTCACAACTCTACTTTTCATCATATTTCCATTAATAAGAACAAACCTCGCCGTTCTGCGAGGTTTGCTCTGCGATCCTTCACATTTTGTTATTGTGCTCTACATTCCTGCAGTTCTTGCATTTGGCTTACGCAGATAGCGCGCCCAAACGCCTGCCACCCACAGGGCGAACTGCACAACCGTCAGCAACAACACGAGCATTCCGTCCCAGAAGACGAGCGGCGAACTGACTTCCGATCTCACTTCATCCACCGCCTGTGTCAGCGCCAACCACGTCGCCGGCGCCATATACAATCCGATCAGCAGGATGACCACAAGAAACGCCAGCCCGTAGAACACTCCAAACCACGTCGCCTGACGCTGTTCCCGCGGCTGCAATGTCTGCCAAGCGCACAACGCTTCCGAGGAGCGCAGGAACGTTTTTTTCAAGTACAGCTTGGCGTCCCCGGACAGATTGGCCGCATTGGTCGCCGTGATGATCACAAAATACAGGTCGGTGCGCAGGAAGATCATCAGCTGCGACAGGAACTGAGACAAGGTGATCAGCGCTGTCATCTGGCACAGGCGGAACCAGAACCCGCCCTCCGGCAGCCAGAACTGCAGGAACAGCGAGAGGAACAGCACCGTGCTGTCAAAAAACATCCCAGCGAAAAACGGCACATAGCGAGTGTTTCGAGCCTTCGCCCAGAGCCCGGTCATCTCTGCCTCGACCACCACCCAGAACCAGCGGACGCTGAGCTTTAACTTCACCGGCGCGCCAGAAGCAGCCGCGGCCAGCATGTGCGCGCATTCATGCAACATGAGCAGTGCCCAAGTGACGAAGAACAGCACCAGCATACTCATCCCGATCGTAGGAAAGACGAAAAAGTCCTGATACTGCGGAAACAACTCGGGACGAAACACAAACAGCAGCACGCTCGTGATCGCGATCAGCATGTACAGACCCACAGCGATTTTTCCAAACAGCAATCGCCCGATTGGACGCATCCAGCCCAAGTCCTGCCTTACCGCCGCTACTTGTGCCACCGAGGTGAGCAGTAGACCGTCCAGACTGCGAACAAGCTCCAACTCCAGCAGTGTCTCGCCAAAGTCGAGAAAATCCACTTCAATTCCTTCGCCGTCCAGTAACTGCGCCTGCGCTTCGCCCAACGTGCGGGAACCGTCAAGCAATCGGACGGCCGCGACGCCTTCATAGGGAATTCGGATGAAGTTTTCCGTCACCGGATCGCCGACGGTGTATTCCTCCCCGTCCGGTTGGATCGACAGGTGGCTGACATCGAGCACAGAGTTCAGCGTCACAGCGCTCATGCCTGCAACGCCTCCGCTTGGGACACCTGGATCAGTTCCTCCAGCTCCACAGGCTCAATACCTGCCCGCTCGTGTTTGCCCGCACCGCATGTCGGACAATTTTCAAGACGCGTGAAAGGGTCGCTCTGCTTCATCGCCATCGTCACCAGATCCATCTCCATCGTCGTCGACGGCAGCATCGGCTCCGCATAACCGGCCAGATGTTTCGCCACCTCCGAGGTGATGAAGCCGCTGAGCAGCGCCACATGCGGTGACATCGCCGTATTGCGGCTTTCAAACACCTGCCCGTACAGTGCCCGCAACTGCATGGCCGCGTCCGGATCGAGGCGCAGGCAATGGATCAGAAAGCAGTCGTAACACCCGTGCGAATGTGGCAAAAAGCGCTGCCAGAGCAGCCGGTTGTTGGTCACCCCGCCAAGCAGCATCGGCTTCTCCAGATGAACACAAGCCGAGTTGACCCAGCGCGAGGCGATCATCGTCGGCGTGTCGATCCCGTTGATCACAAGATCTGCGTCGGCGATCACGTCCAACAACGATTCGGCCGTGGTGACCTTTTGGTTGTAGGTCACGACCTCAAGATCACGGTTCAGGCGGCGCAGGTGTTCTGCAACCGCGTCTGTCTTCAGCTTGCCGATGTCGTCTTCGCGGTAGATGTATTGGCGGTTCAAGTTGCTCAGCTCGACCCGGTCGCAATCCAGTCCGATGATCTTGCCGACGCCAAGGCCAGCCAGCCCGGCTGCCATCAGCGAAGCACCGCCCAGCCCCAGCACTGCCACCGTCGAGTCCTTCAGGCGCTGCTGGTACTCCAACTTGCTTTGCTCCAGCGTCGAGTAGTTGGTGAAATAGGTCAGGTTTGCCCGGTAACGATCCAGATCACGCTCGGTCAAATTCCCGACCGGTGCAGCTGCGTCATCGAGAAATCCCAACTCGTTAAAAGTCTCCAACGCGCCTTGCACTTCCTCCCCGCTCAATCCGCTGGCTGCGGCGATATCATCTATAGTAAGAGTTCCGTCCAATGATGAGAGAAAACGTTCAATCTGCCCGTCCGGATCTTCCAGATCATATACGTTTGTTTCCATTCCAACGCGGAGGAAGTCTCCATTTCGCATCAGTGGTTTCAAGATCGGTTTAAATTTCGGTCGCATCATCGCACCTCCATAGAATAAGAACGGGGCCGTGCTGTGTAGACAACACGACCCCTTTAGTTGAAACAGATTGAGATTTTAGACGGAGTGCTGCATGACCTGCATCGGAGCGAGCTTCTCAACTTTTTTCACTTTGATTTTCAAGGTGGGGCACCTCCTTTGAAGAGAAAGGTCTTTCTGGGTTTATATTACAACAGAAAATTCCCAACATTCAAATGTTGCAGCTATATAAAATTAACAATCATTATAAGTCAGCGTTGATTTACTGAAAAAACTTTCTATTTTCTATTGTTGTTAAAACTTTTAATCCAATATACTATATGGTATATTTTACTATTAGTCATAAAATTGGACCCATTCGCGATCCGGAAAACGAAAAGACCCGATCTGTATAAGATCGGGCCGTTCTCTTTTGCCTAGCGACGTCCTACTCTCCCAGGACCCTGCGGTCCAAGTACCATTGGCTCTGTGGAGCTTAACTTCTGTGTTCGGGATGGGAACAGGTGTGGC
>NZ_SLXS01000027.1 GCF_004340785.1 Tumebacillus sp. BK434
CTCATCTCTGTAACACTCGTTTAGTTTTCAAGGATCAAGAACAGGATGTTCATTGTCCAGCGTTGCGACAGGACGTCGCGTTCTTCGCTGGGCTACCACCTTATGTCGCTCAAGGCGACGCATATAAACTTATCACATCAGAGACTCGAAAGTCAACTGGTAAGTTTTCTTTTTTCATCCCCGCATCTCTCGCGGCGACATGGACTATCTTATCATGCCCCATTCGAACGCTCAATCTCCAGCTCGGAACAAACCAAAACAAACCCTGCCCTCAATAGGAAAAGCCTCGCCCAGCGAGGCTCTTCCTCCCACTTACTTACGATGATACGCTGCACACATCAAACCAAAATACGTCGGCACCTCATAGCTTAAGAACTCCACGTCGCGATCCGCCTGCTCAATGCCGCCAGCCAGCACCAGCGCCTGCCAGATCCCGTCCGGTTTTGCTGCTTCAATGAACTCCGGTTCAAACTCGGCCATGCGCTCAATCTGGTTTAGCTTTAACAGCTCCACCACTTCCGCATCCAACTGGGCTGCAGCCGGGTCGAACCCATATGGCCCGTGCTCATCATGCGCATGCGACCAGTCGCAGCTCGCGATCAGCCCCACTCGCTTGCCCGAAGCGGCCACCGCCCGCGCGACCGCCTCCCCAAGCTTCACATGCTCTGCGAATCCAACCGTCCGCGTCGGCGTGATCACCACCACCGGCACGTTCGGCATAAACCACAAAGGCACAAGTACCCCCCAATCCATCGGCAGGCACGAATACGGACCGGAAGCCGTCGCAAAATTTACAGCGCCAATCGGCAGCCGCATCTGCTTTGCCTCCTGCACAATCGCCTTTGCCAACTCCCGATCGACAGCTCGTTCCATCGTCACCTTGCCGCCGTTATCCTCCACTTCCCCATACATCCGCTCACAGTCGGCCACGCAAAACTGCCCGTCAATCCGCACCCCGTGCGGCGTCAACACAATGATCGTCTCCGGTCGGGCCTCTTCCATATAGCGGCCCAATTGTTCCATGCTTCCCCGGGTCACGCTCATCAGATCAGGATTCTGCTGTGACAACTCCTCAAGAATCTCCGACCCATGCGGCGTGATACAAGCAAAAACAAATGGATTCACAGCTCCCATTCCTCTCCGATTCAGATACCCAAAGTATACCCAGCTCCACAATTTGTGTAAATATTCATGTAAAATAGAACGCAACACCACATCAAGGGAGGATGCCCCATGAACTGGTTCCAACTCGCAGAGCAACACCGCGAACAATTCCTCAAAGAACTGATTCAATTTCTCTCCATCAACTCCGTCGAAGAGATGACCACCGCAACGGAAGTACAGCCATTCGGAGCCGGTGTGGCACAAGCTCTGGATTTTCTATTGCATCAGGCAACCCAAGATGGCTTCCACACCCGCAATTACGAAGGTTATGCCGGCACCATCGACTACGGTCAGGCTGACGAACAGGTAGGCATTCTCGCCCATGTGGACGTTGTTCCCGCCGGCGACCCCGCCGAATGGACCACCCCACCCTTTCAGCCGGACATCCGCAATGGCCGCATTTATGCCCGCGGCGCTATCGACGACAAAGGTCCGGCGCTCGCCGCTTACTACGCTTTAAAAATCGTCCGCGATACAGGCCTCCCGCTCACCAAACAGATCCGTTACATCATTGGCACCGATGAAGAAAGCGGGTGGCTGTGTATGAAGCGCTATGGCGAGCTGGCCACCTTCCCGGAAATCGGCTTTTCCCCGGACGCCGACTTCCCAATCATCCATGCGGAAAAGGGGCAGATCAATCCAACGATCACGCTTCCCCCTGAGCAGGATCAAGATGCTCCCTTGCTCCTGCGATCCTTCACGGCAGGCGAGCGCGTCAACATGGTGCCGGACAGTGCGGTTGCCGTGATTGAGACCAAGCTTGATCTTTCCGCTCAGTTCACAAGCTTTTTGAAAAAATACGATCTGCGCGGCATCGACATCAGCACAGGCACTACTTTCACCTTGATCGTAAACGGCCAATCCGCCCACGGCATGAATCCCCAGACCGGACGAAATGCAGGTACATGGCTCGCTTCGTTCCTGCACGAACTCCCCTTCACCGGCACGGCAATAAAGTTTCTTCACTTCCTCGCCAACACACTTCATGAAGACCACCACGGCGACCGGCTCGGCGTGGCATGCGCCGATGAGGTGACTGGTAACCTGACTGTCAATCCCGGCGTCCTTTCCTACGACCAAGACAGCGGCGGAGTCATCAAACTCAACATCCGCTATCCGGCTACGATCTCTCCCGAAGAGCGCGTGCAACGGCTCCGTGAAAAACTTCAGATGCTTGACCTGCACCTCGCCGACGTACGCACCTCCAAATCGCACTACGTCCCCCAAGACCACCCCGCGATTCAGACCCTGCAGCGCGTCTACCGCGATCAAACGGGTCAGGAGCCAACCTTGCTCTCATCCGGCGGTGCCACCTACGCCCGTTCTCTAAAGTACGGAGTCGCTTTCGGCGCCGTCTTCCCCGGCGAAACCATGACCGCCCACCAAACGGACGAATACGCCACCGTCGACTCCTTGATCAAAGCGATGGCCTTGTACGCCCAAGCCATTTATGAACTCGCCAAATAAAAAAGACCCGATCTGCGTAAGATCGGGTCTTTCTCTTTGCCTAGCGACGTCCTACTCTCCTAGGACCCTGCGGTCCAAGTACCAGACCTCCGCTATCGCTTCGGTGGTTCTCCGCTCCGCTGCGAACGCGGCACCGTTTCTATGTGCTTGCCATGTGAAAAAAGACCCGATCTGCGTAAGATCGGGTCTTTCTCTATTGCCTAGCGACGTCCTACTCTCCCAGGACCCTGCGGTCCAAGTACCATCGGCTCTGTGGAGCTTAACTTCTGTGTTCGGGATGG
>NZ_SLXS01000028.1 GCF_004340785.1 Tumebacillus sp. BK434
TCCCATCCCGAACACAGAAGTTAAGCTCTGCAGAGCCGATGGTACTTGGACCGCAGGGTCCTGGGAGAGTAGGACGTCGCTAGGCGAAGAGAAAGACCCGATCTTACGTAGATCGGGTCTTTTTTCATACATGGCAAGCACATAGAAACGGTGCCGCGTTCGCAGCGAAGCGGAGAACCACCGGAGCGATCGTGGAGGTATGGTACTTGGACCGCAGGGTCCTGGGAGAGTAGGACGTCGCTAGGCGAAGAGTAGGGCCTGATCTTGCCCGAATCGGGTCTTTCATATCTGTCGAGTACATTGAAATGCACCTAGGTTGCAGAGGAGCGACAAATCGTACCTAGCGAAGAATGGGTCTCTTTTGTTGTTCTTGCTGCAATTATAGTAGTGAGGATCTTGGAGGAAAAGGCTCGTTTCGATGCATATAGAGTCTTGTGAGGGATATGATTTAGCGAAAACGCTCATTTTGCACCCTTCTCCAGTTGCGCCTGTCCACCGAGCATGATATTATAGCATCTGTCGCCGCTGATGAGCGGTGCGACACACGGAGAGATGTCCGAGTTTGGTCGAAGGAGCACGATTGGAAATCGTGTAGGCGCCTAAAACGTCTCGGGGGTTCGAATCCCCCTCTCTCCGCCATTTTTCATCTTGGCGGCGTAGCTCAGCTGGCTAGAGCGACCGGTTCATACCCGGTAGGTCGGGGGTTCAAGTCCCTCCGCCGCTACCATCTTCTTCTGGAGAGATACCAAAGTGGCCAAATGGGGCGGACTGTAAATCCGTTGCGAAAGCTTCGAAGGTTCGAATCCTTCTCTCTCCACCATTCTTCAAACAACTTCACAATACAGGGGTATAGTTCAGTTGGTAGAACGTCGGTCTCCAAAACCGGATGTCGTGGGTTCAAGTCCTACTGCCCCTGCCAATGATGGCGGTCGTGGCGAAGTGGTTAACGCACCAGATTGTGGCTCTGGCATTCGGGGGTTCGATTCCCCTCGATCGCCCCATCATTACTCTTTGCAGCAACAACACCATTGGGGTGTCGCCAAGCGGTAAGGCAACGGACTTTGACTCCGTCATGCGAAGGTTCGATCCCTTCCACCCCAGCCATTGTGAGCCATTAGCTCAGTTGGTAGAGCAACTGACTTTTAATCAGTGGGTCGAAGGTTCGAGTCCTTCATGGCTCACCACTTATATGGGGGTATAGCTCAGTTGGTAGAGCACCTGCCTTGCAAGCAGGGGGTCAGCGGTTCGAATCCGCTTATCTCCACCATTGTTCCTCAATAGCTCAGTTGGTAGAGCGCCCGACTGTTAATCGGATGGTCACAGGTTCGAGTCCTGTTTGAGGAGCCATACACGGCTCGTTGGAGAAGCGGCTTAACTCACCGCCCTTTCAAGGCGGCATTCACGGGTTCGAATCCCGTACGAGTCACCATTTGGAGGTTTAGCTCAGCTGGGAGAGCATCTGCCTTACAAGCAGAGGGTCGGCGGTTCGATCCCGTCAACCTCCACCATTTTTACAAAACATTTTTAAAGGAAGGCCGACTAAGAGCAGCGACGTCCTGTCGCAACGTCGGCACTCCGACATCGTATCGTCGCGGGGTGGAGCAGTTGGCAGCTCGTCGGGCTCATAACCCGAAGGTCGCAGGTTCGAGTCCTGTCCCCGCAACCACAATGGAGCTGTGGTGTAGTGGCCTAACATGCCCGCCTGTCACGCGGGAGACCGCGGGTTCGAATCCCGTCAGCTCCGCCACTTTTACGCTTACTAAGCGGGTGTAGTTCAATGGTAGAACTCCAGCCTTCCAAGCTGGTCGCGTGGGTTCGATTCCCATCACCCGCTCCATATAAGGGCCCATAGCTCAGTTGGCTAGAGCGCACGACTGATAATCGTGAGGTCGGAAGTTCGAATCTTCTTGGGCCCACCATATCTAGTGGCAATGTCGCAGAGGTCACACCTGTTCCCATCCCGAACACAGAAGTTAAGCTCTGCAGAGCCGATGGTACTTGGACCGCAGGGTCCTGGGAGAGTAGGACGCCGCTAGGCAAAAGAGAAAGACCTGATCTTACGCAGATCGGGTCTTTTTCATATCTGGCGAGCAGATAGAAACAGTGCCGCGTTCGCAGCGGAGCGGAGAACCACCGGAGCGATAGCGGAGGTCTGGTACTTGGACCGCAGGGTCCTGGGAGAGTAGGACGCCGCTAGGCAAGTGAAAGACCCGATCCGTTATGGATCGGGTCTTTTGTGTTTTTGATCAGTAAGCTGTCTATACGGCTGAGGCCGTTGCGACTGGGGCAACACGTGTCGTTCTGGAGAGAAGTCCCGATCAGATGCTATATACGCTCACGTTCAAAGTCAGTTAATGCTGAAAAAGGCTCCGGGCCATGAATCCCGGAGCCTTTTTGCGGTTACTACTATGGATGAGGAAAAGGTAGACTCCTCAAGCTTGATTGCGCCGATTCCTCGCTGGAGCGGAATTTGTTTTGGTTTGTTTCGTAGGCAAAATTGAGGATTGAGAACAGAGATGATAAGATACTTCTTGTCGCCGCGAGACGTTGGCGGTGAGAAATAAATAATCAAGAAATTCCTGTTGACTTGTGAGCTGTTCGCATGATATTCTAATAAACGTCGCCTCGAGCGACAGACGGTGATAGCCCAGCTAAGAACGCGACGTCCTGTCGCAACGCTGGACAATGAACCTCTTGTATTGATCCTTGAAAACTAAACGAGTGTTACAGAGATGAGCTACGAGTCAAGATACAAGCTTTCTAACTTTTATTGAGAGTTTGATCCTGGCTCAGGACGAACGCTGGCGGCGTGCCTAATACATGCAAGTCGAGC
>NZ_SLXS01000029.1 GCF_004340785.1 Tumebacillus sp. BK434
GAACACAGAAGTTAAGCTCCACAGAGCCGATGGTACTTGGACCGCAGGGTCCTGGGAGAGTAGGACGTCGCTAGGCAATAGAGAAAGACCCGATCCGTATGGATCGGGTCTTTTTTGTTGACCCTTTGACCTTGTGCTACATATTGTGACACTAGATTGGTCTGTGGAGGGAATGAGATGCGTAACGAGTGGTACGTTGCCTGCAGAAGCGATGAGTTGGTTGGAGATATGCTCGAATGTTCGATCCTTTCCACAGAACTGATATTGTACCGGGACTCTGCAGGAGTTGCTCACGCCTTGCACAATCAATGCCCACACCGCGGGGCGCGGTTGTCGCAAGGTGAACTGCAAGGTGACTGCGTTGTTTGTCCGTTTCATGGCTGGACATTTGACGGCAGTGGAACTTGTAAGCTGATTCCGGCGAACGGGCCGCATGCTCCGATTCCGAAACAGGCAAAAGCAACGAGTTTCCCCGTGCAAGAAGCAGGAGGATACGTTTGGGTATTTGTTGGGGATGCCGAAGTCAAAGCACTGCAAGTGCCAACTGAGTTGACCGATCCGGATTGGCGTGCTGTACCGTTTTTAGCGGAGTGGGATGCTCATTTGACCCGCGTGGTGGAAAGTGTGCTGGACGTGTCGCATTTGCCGTTTGTGCACCCGGAGAGCACCGGTACGGATGTGAATCCGATGGTCGAGGGGCCGGAATTCCGTGTTACCGGGCAGGAGATTGTCATCGTGGCGAAACCGTATCATCCTCTTGTGCGGACACCGCTCAACGAAGAAGAGGCGGGCGGTTCTACGATCACATTCACTTGGCCCAATCAATTGATCTTGCGTACCGATATGTTTCAAGGCAACCAGATGGCGACCTATCTGGCGCTTACACCGCTGACGGATGAGCGGATACGGATCCACGGATTGGCCTTGCGTAACTTTATACCTGATGCGGAGGCGATTGATGAGATCCATTATGAGCACAATGTGACCGTCTTGGAGCAGGATCGGCCGGTTGTTGAGGGATTGCGCCCGAAACAGTCCCCGCTCGCGTTAAAAGAAGAGGTGCATGTTCGATCGGATGCGCCGCAAGTGCGGTATCGGAACATGTATCGCAATGCCTTGGAGAAGGAACAATGGGGAGGCGAAGGGCATGAAGGATGAACGTGTCTGGCAGGCGCTTGCGGAATTGGAAGAGCTGGAGAAGCGCGACGATCTGGAAGAGGGGCTGTGGCGGATTACCAAGGAAGTTGGGCTGCTGTTTAATATGATCTTGCGCCACAGCGGCGCCAAACGAATCTTAGAAGTCGGAACATCGAGCGGATATTCTACGCTCTTTTTGGCGGATGCGGCCCGAGCGAATGGCGGAAAGGTCGTGACGTGTGAATTTAGCCCCTTTAAAATCAAGCTCGCCAAAGAGATGTTTGCGAAGGCAGGTCTGGAAGAGCAGATCGAATTGATGGAAGGCAATGCGCTGGAGACGGTGGAGGAATTGGAAGGACCGTGGGATTTTGTGTTCCTCGACGGGATGAAGGATGAATATGTCTTTTATCTCAGTTCCATCTGGCCCAAGGTGCGTCCCGGCGGCTTGGTGATCGCAGATAATATGATTTCGCACAAAGGTGTGCTCGGGATTGAAGCGTATAAGTTCACCGTCGATATGCTGGACGATGCTTCATCCGTCACGGTTCCAATCGGTTCTGGTGATCTGTTTAGCTGCAAGGTGGAAGATCAGTAGAGCGGCAAACAAAACTGTTGGCGCATCACGCGCCGGCAGTTTTGCTGTTTGAGGGGGAACGAGAGAGCAAGTTGAAAGCAAGATGCGCTCAGGCGGACTTTTGTTTTGATTTGTTGGAGGGCTGAATTGAGAGTATAGTGGGAAGATGATAAGATAGTCCTTGTCGCCGCGAGAGACGCGGTGATCGCGAAGATGTAAAAATCACCAGTTGCATTCTACGATGCAGCGTGGTATATTAGTAAACGTTGCTTCGGCGACACCGATTGATCCTTGAAAACTAAACGAGTGTTACAGAGATGAGATACGAGTCAAGATACAAGCTTTCTAACTTTTATTGAGAGTTTGATCCTGGCTCA
>NZ_SLXS01000030.1 GCF_004340785.1 Tumebacillus sp. BK434
GAGAGAGAAGGATTCGAACCTTCGAAGCTTTCGCAACGGATTTACAGTCCGCCCCATTTGGCCACTTTGGTATCTCTCCAGATTGACTTGCATCAAGTGTTTCTCATTTCGTCCACCGCATCTCTCGCGGGGACAGGACTTATAATATCATGGACCAACCCACTGCACAATCACTTTTTTTCGACAAAAATCGACAAACGGTTCATTCATCCGCTTCAACCTCCGCAAATCAAGCCCAATCCGCACGGATCGGGCTCATTTGCTTATGATTTTTGAATCGGAATGCAGATGTCCATCTGCTTCGCCTCCGGATTTGAACTGCGGGAATCATACAGCTCTAACTCCGGCGTCGCCGCATGCTCATACCCTGATGTCGGGAACCAATCGCGGAAGATCGCGCCCCAGGTCTCCTGAATCGACTTCGAGAACTGCTCCGCCGGCACCGCAGGCGTCGTAAACACCGCGTAGGTTGCAGCCGGGACTGTGCGATACGTAAGTTCACTTCCTTCCGCCAGCTGCGGCTCCTCCGCCACTTCATAGCCGATCAGGTAGCTGAAGTCACCTGTCTCGCAGTCATTGTCGACGATGATGCCGAGCTCCGTGTCCGGATGCAGCTTGCTCGGAATGGTCTGGCCGAGCCCTTCTTGGAGATAGCGCTGCCAGAAAGCTTGGATGTCCTGCTGACTCTGATTGTCGTTTAAGGAAGTTCGAACGAGGTAGCCAAGTACTTTGATTTCCGGTTTGTTGAGAATGGTCGGGGTCATTTCGATTCCTCCTCTGGAATGTGCTTGCAGTTCCTGCAGGTTCACACGCGGGTAAATCGGCACATGCTTCCCCTGCTTGCGATACGCGCCGGGGGTGGTCTGAAAGACGCGTTTGAACGCTCTCGTGAACGTCTCATGGCTGCCGAAGCCGTATTCAAGTGCGATGTCGAGGATATTGTCTTTCGTGCGAATCAGTTCACACGCCGCCCGGTCGAGACGCCGGTTGCGGATGTAGTTCATCACTGTCATGCCGGTCAACATCTGAAACAGCCGGTGAAAGTGATAGGCCGAATAGCAGGCCACCGCCGCCAACTCCGCCAGTTCAAGCTCGGACGTCAAATGATCTTCAATGTACTCGATCGTCTGCTGCACGCGAGCGATCCCGTTCATGTCAACCACCTCCTGACACCTTCATCTTACAAGAAGGAACTGGAAATCGTCTTGACGTTTTTTGCGGCTCCAGTCAGGGGATACTCGTGGTGTCACATCAGGAGGTGTTACCGATGAATTTCAAAACAAGCACGAGCTGCCTGCTGCTCGGCTCGCTGATCTGTTTGGCGCTCGGGAGCAGCAGCCAAGCCGGTCACCTTACGATTTAAGCCGGCTGAGGTCTCCCACGAGATCCGCAAAGTGAATGTCCCCGCACCCACGCCCGGATCAGGTCAAGAAGACATACAAATACGAAAACGGCAAATTGGTCGAAGTGCCTTCTTCTTAACACAAAAAGACCCGATCTTATGAGATCGGGTCTTTCTCTTTTGCCTAGCGACGTCCTACTCTCCCAGGACCCTGCGGTCCAAGTACCATCGGCTCTGTGGAGCTTAACTTCTGTGTTCGGGATGGGAACAGGTGT
>NZ_SLXS01000031.1 GCF_004340785.1 Tumebacillus sp. BK434
GTAGAAGACAAGGTTGATAGGCTGGAGGTGGAAGCGCCGTGAGGCGTGCAGCTGACCAGTACTAATCGGTCGAGGGCTTATCCTAAGTAAGTCCACACTCACTATTCGCTATTCAGTTTTTGGGGAACACAACCAATTTCATATGCGGTCGTGGTGGAATGGCAGACACGCACGCTTGAGGGGCGTGTGGGGCAACCCGTGGAAGTTCGAGTCTTCTCGACCGCACCAATTAAAAACCTACTTGGATCTGATCCAAGTAGGTTTTTTGTGTTTTTCATACTGATTTCTTCATAATGAGGTATAGAAACGAGAGCAATTAGCTAAGATATGAAGTATGGAGATGGTCACTTCCTTCATTCGTTTGATATGAGCCGATTCGTCTCGGTTTGCGCGATAGATTGTGTTGAGTTGTAATGGCTGCTATGTTAAGATAAGTCCTGTCGCCGCGAGAGAGCGGATGGCACGGAAAACGAAATACTGACTCACGTGGAGAGATACCAAAGTGGCCAAATGGGGCGGACTGTAAATCCGTTGCGAAAGCTTCGAAGGTTCGAATCCTTCTCTCTCCACCATTATGGCGGCCGTGGCGAAGTGGTTAACGCACCAGATTGTGGCTCTGGCATTCGGGGGTTCGATTCCCCTCGGTCGCCCCATTTTTACATCTTTCGTTGGGGTGTCGCCAAGCGGTAAGGCAACGGACTTTGACTCCGTCATGCGAAGGTTCGATCCCTTCCACCCCAGCCATTGTGAGCCATTAGCTCAGTTGGTAGAGCAACTGACTTTTAATCAGTGGGTCGAAGGTTCGAGTCCTTCATGGCTCACCACTGTTTCAACTTTATACGCGTGCCCATAGCTCAGCTGGATAGAGCGTTTGACTACGAATCAAAAGGCCGGGAGTTCGAATCTCTCTGGGCACGCCATTGTTCCTCGATAGCTCAGTTGGTAGAGCGCCCGACTGTTAATCGGATGGTCACAGGTTCGAGTCCTGTTCGGGGAGCCACTCATGGCTCGTTGGAGAAGCGGCTTAACTCACCGCCCTTTCAAGGCGGCATTCACGGGTTCGAATCCCGTACGAGTCACCATTTTTTAAAGGTAGCACAGCTAAAAGCGCGACGTCCTGTCGCAACGCTGTACACAGTACGTCCTGTACGTGGAGGTTTAGCTCAGCTGGGAGAGCATCTGCCTTACAAGCAGAGGGTCGGCGGTTCGATCCCGTCAACCTCCACCAATTTTTAAAGGAAGGCCGACTAAGATCAGCGACGTCCTGTCGCAACGTCGGCACTCCGACATCGTGTCATCGCGGGGTGGAGCAGTTGGCAGCTCGTCGGGCTCATAACCCGAAGGTCGCAGGTTCGAGTCCTGTCCCCGCAACCACATGGAGCTGTGGTGTAGTGGCCTAACATGCCCGCCTGTCACGCGGGAGACCGCGGGTTCGAATCCCGTCAGCTCCGCCATTTTAAATAGGAAGCCCCGCTAAGAACGCGACGTCCAGTCGCAACGCGGGACGAAGGTAGCCCAGCTAAGAACGCGACGTCCTGTCGCAACGCTGGACGCATACATCCTGTATGCGGAAGTGGCTCAGGGGT
>NZ_SLXS01000032.1 GCF_004340785.1 Tumebacillus sp. BK434
TTGGAGCGGAAGACGGGATTCGAACCCGCGACCCTCGCCTTGGCAAGGCGATGCTCTACCCCTGAGCCACTTCCGCATACAGGATGTATGCGTCCCGTGTTGCGACAGGACGTCACGTTCTTAGCGGGGCTACCATCGTCCCGCGTTGCGACAGGACGTCACGTACAGGATGTACCGTGTTCAGCGTTGCGACAGGACGTCACGTACAGGATGTACCGTGTTCAGCGTTGCGACAGGACGTCGCGCTTTTAGCTGACCTTCCTTAAATGGTGGCTCGGGACGGAATCGAACCGCCGACACGAGGATTTTCAGTCCTCTGCTCTACCGACTGAGCTACCGAGCCATTCGAACCCGTGAATGCCGCCTTGAAAGGGCGGTGAGTTAAGCCGCTTCTCCAACGAGCCTTTGGCTGGGGTGGAAGGGATCGAACCTTCGCATGACGGAGTCAAAGTCCGTTGCCTTACCGCTTGGCGACACCCCAACTTCTTCTTTTCGAATATGGTAGCGGCGGAGGGACTTGAACCCCCGACCTACCGGGTATGAACCGGTCGCTCTAGCCAGCTGAGCTACGCCGCCATCATGGCGGAGAGAGGGGGATTCGAACCCCCGAGACGTTTTAGGCGCCTACACGATTTCCAATCGTGCTCCTTCGACCAAACTCGGACATCTCTCCAGAAGATAAACATGAAGTTGTGTACATGGTGGAGAGAGAAGGATTCGAACCTTCGAAGCTTTCGCAACGGATTTACAGTCCGCCCCATTTGGCCACTTTGGTATCTCTCCATATTCATTCACTTGTCTTATCGCGCACACCGCATCTCTCGCGGCGACAGGATTTATCTTACCACGCATATCATTCGCGTACAATCATTTTTTCGAAACAAAATCATACAAAACATGCAACTGATTCGCTCAGTCCTGCTCAAACTTGTCCATCGCGCAGGTTGTTTGCTCATTCACGTTTCGATCTGCAGCCTGAGAAAACAGAAAAAGACCCGATCTGCGTAAGATCGAGTCTCTCATTTTTGCCTAGCGACGTCCTATTCTCCCAGGACCCTGCGGTCCAAGTACCATTGGCTCTGTGGAGCTTAACTTCTGTGTTCGGGATGGGAACAGGTGTGGCCTCCACGACATTATCACTAGACGTACAGGATGTACAGTCGATCGCCGTTGCGACAGGACGTCGCTGGTCTTAGGCGATCTACCGCTGTGTTCCC